>CAWUJR010000314.1:0-5072 GCA_963922375.1 uncultured Robbsia sp. | reverse complement strand
TGCAGACGCCGGGCACGCCTGCGCGCGCGACGCGCCGCCCAGCGTTCGCGCCACCGTTCCAGTACTAGATAGACCACGGGTGTCGTATACAGCGTCAACACCTGGCTGACCAGCAAGCCACCGACGATCGAGATTCCCAACGGCTGGCGCATTTCCGAGCCCTCGCCCAATCCCAGCGTGAGCGGCACGGCCCCGAGCACGGCCGCGAATGTGGTCATCATGATCGGACGGAAGCGCAGCAGGCAGGCTTGGTAGATCGCGTCATACGCACTCGTTCCGGGCACACGGGAGGCGACGATCGCAAAGTCGACCATCATGATCGCGTTCTTTTTCACGATACCGATCAACAGAATCACACCGATCAGCGCGATGATGCCGAAGTCCACGTTGAACAGGCGCAACGCCAGCAGCGCCCCGATTCCTGCCGACGGCAGCGTCGACAGAATCGTGACCGGGTGCACATAGCTTTCATACAGAATCCCGAGCACGATGTACACGGTCGCGATGGCGGCCAGGATCAGCAGCGGCATGTCGGACTGCGATTGGCGTGCCGTCAGCGCAGTGCCGCTTGGCGCACCCTGGATCGTGCCCGGTACGCCGATCTGCGCCATCGTGCGCTGAATCGTCGCTTCGGCAGTGTCCAGATTTTTGCCAACGGGCAGGTTGTAGGAGATCGTGGTCGCGACGAACTGCCCCTGGTGGTTGACCGACAGCGCCGTATTGCCCATGCCGAAATGCGCGATAGACGATAGCGGCACCATGGTTTCCGCGCTCGTGCTGACCGCCGCACCGGTATTCGAACTGGCACTATTGCTCGACGCGATCGAGTTGTTCCGTTGATTCGCCACGGCCGCCGCGCTCAACGATGCCGCGCTGGAGATGCTGCTCGACGAGCCCGAAGACGATGAACCTGACGAGCCAGAAGAAGAACCCGATGCGGAGGACGAAGAGCCGCTGGAATCCACCGTCGAGTTCGTGCTGTTCGTACCGTTGCTGTTGCCGGAGGTACTGACATAAATCTGATTCAATATCTCTGGACTCTGCCAATACTTTGGATCGACGGTGAGCACCACGTGATATTGATTCAACGCATTGTAGATCGTCGACACCTGGCGTTGGCCGAACGCGTCGTACAACGTGTTGTCGATCTGCGCGGGACGGATGCCGTACCGGGCAGCGGACTTGCGATCGATGACGATATCGGTTTCCAGTCCCTTTTGCTGCAAGTCGGAATTCACATCGGCAAGATCCGGCGAAGCCTGCAATGCGGTCGTGAGCTTATTGGTCCACGTGTAAAGCTCCGACGTCGAATCGCCAAGCAATGTGTACTGGTAAGTCGCATTGCTTTGACGCCCGCCGGTGCGGATATCCTGCGCGGATTGCAGGAAAAGCTGTGCGCCGGCCAATCGTGCGAGTTTGGGCCGCAGACGATCGATCACCTGGCTCGCGCTCAGGCCACGCTGCGAACGGGGTTTCAACTCGACGAACATCATGCCGCCATTCGTTTGCCGGCCACCGGTCGATCCCACCACGTTTTGTACCGCCGGGTCGGCTTTGACGATCGCCATCATCTGGCCGAGCTTGCCTTCCATCGCTTGAAACGAGATATTCTGATCCGCCTGGATGCCGCCGATCAAACGACCAGTGTCTTCATCGGGGAAGAAGCCTTTCGGTATCTTGATGTACATGAAGACATTCAGACATACCGTGAGGAACAGCAGCAGCAGGATCGAACCGGGATGTTTCAACGCCCAGGCGAGGGAGTTCCCATAGCCTTCGCTGACCTGGTTGCCCCAGCGTTCCAGCGCCGCGCCGCTACGTTGCCAGATCGATGGCGGGGTAGATGGTCGCGCTTCGCCCATCGCATCTTCTGCGTCGTGCCCGTGTTCGCCTTTCTGCTTCGCGCCGTTTTCGCCCAGCATCAACGCGCACATGACGGGCGTGAGTGTCAGCGAGATCACCAGTGATACCACGATCGAGACCGACAGCGTGACCGCAAACTCGCGAAACAGCCGACCGACGATGCCGGTCATCAGCAGGATCGGCAAGAACACTGCGATCAGCGACAGCGTAATCGACAGCACGGTCGGGCCGACTTCCTTCGCGCCGAGCAATGCCGCGTCGCGCCGTGACATGCCGCGCTCCGCATAGCGGGCAATGTTTTCCAGCACGACGATTGCGTCGTCGACCACGAATCCGGTCGCGATGGTGAGCGCCATCAGCGACAAAATGTCGAGCGAGTATCCGAACGCGTACATCGCAGCAAACGTGCCGATGATCGACACCGGCACCACGACCGCCGGAATCACAACGGCGCGCACGTCACGCAGGAACAGGAATACCACCAAGATCACGAGTATCACGGCGATCAGCAGCGTCAGCTCGGTGTCGTGCAGGGACGAGCGAATGGTGGTCGTACGGTCCTGCGTGACGCTCACATCCACATTCGCGGGCAGCGCAGCGGTCAATTGCGGCAGACGCTTGCGAATGCGATCCACCGTATCGATCAGGTTCGCGCCCGGCTGCGGATAGATGATCATCACGACCGCTTGCTTGCCGTTGATCATGCCGAGGTTGCGCACGTCTTCGACCGAGTTCACCACTTTGCCGAGATCGGACAGGTAAATCGGCGCGTTGTTGCGATACGCGACGACCAGATTCGAATACTGCTCAGCGGCCGTTGCCTGATCGTTGGTGTAGAGCTGATAGCGCTGCGCGCCATTGTCGAACGAGCCTTTCGGGCTGTTCGCGTTCGCAGATGCCAACGCCGCGCGCACGTCTTCAAAGCTTATCCCGTAGTGAAACAGCTTCTGTGGGTCGAGCTCTGCGCGCACCGCGGGCAATGCACTGCCGGCGACGGTCACATTGCCGACGCCTTCGACCTGCGATAGCGACTGTTCGAGCACCGTCGCGGCGCTATCATACAGTTGGCCGGCGGACAGAGTGCTCGACGACAACGCGAGCAGCAGAATAGGGGCCGACGACGGATTGAACTTATAGTAAGACGGGTTGCTCTTCAAGCTGGTGGGCAAATCCGCGTGCGCAGCGTTCAGTGCCGCTTCCACATCGCGCGCAGCACCGTTGATGTCCCGCGTCAGATTGAATTGCAGGATGATGCGCGAAGAGCCGACCGTATTCATCGACGTCATTTCGTTGACGTCGGCGATCGCCCCCAGGCGCCGTTCGAGTGGCGCGGCCACGCTGGTGGCGACGGTCTCGGGGCTGGCACCTGGCAGGCTTGCCTGCACGACGATTGTCGGCAGATCGATCTGCGGCAACGGCGCGACCGGCAACTGCGTGAACGAGAACACGCCAGCCAGCGCAATGCCGATCGACAGCAACACCGTGCCGACCGGACGCATGATAAAAAGGCGAGAAAGATTCATGACAGCGGATCAGGTCTCGGAGGATCCCGGCGCGGGCGGGGCAGACGCATGCGAGCGGTTCCGGAAGCGCTGAAAGCGCTGTGCCAGGCTGTCGAACGCCAGATAGATCACCGGCGTCGTGAACAGCGTCAACAACTGACTGACGATCAGACCGCCGACGATCGTCACGCCGAGCGGGTGGCGCAGTTCGGAGCCCGACCCGGTGCCGAGCATCAACGGCAGCCCGGCCAGCAGCGCTGCCATCGTCGTCATCAGAATGGGCCGGAAGCGCAGCAGGCAAGCCTGATGAATGGCATCGCGCGGCGACATGCCTTCCTCGCGTTGGGCCACCAGCGCGAAGTCGATCATCATGATCGCGTTCTTTTTGACGATCCCGATCAGCAGCACGATCCCGATGATCGCAATGATGTCCAGGTCGTTACCGGTCAACATCAACGCCAGCAACGCACCGGCACCGGCCGATGGCAGCGTCGACAATATCGTGATCGGATGGATAAAGCTCTCGTACAACACGCCGAGGACGATATACATCGTTACGATCGCGGCCAGGATCAGGAACAACTCATTCGACAGCGATGACTGGAAGGCGAGCGCCGCGCCCTGAAAGTTCGTGATGAACGATGCCGGCAACGCAATGGCTTTTTCTGCATCGGTGATGGCTTTGACCCCTTCACCCAGCGATGCCCCTTGCGCCAGATTAAACGACACCGCCACGGCCGGGAATTGCGCGAGGTGGTTGATCAGCAGCGGCGTGGGCTGCTCCTTGAATGTCGCAATCGCGGAGAGCGGTACCTGGTCGGTGCTGCCGGCCGAAGAGGGCAGTCGCAGCGCCCCCAGCGCCTGAATGCTTTGTTGCAGCGACGGCTGCGCTTCCAGAATGACCCGGTATTGATTCGACTGTGTATAGATCGTCGAAATGATCCGTTGCCCGAACGCATCGTAAAGTGCGTTGTCTACCGTCGCGGGCGTAATACCGAAGCGGGCGGCGGTACTGCGGTCGATTTCGACATAAACCGACTTGCCGTTCTGCTGGAGATTACTGCTGACGTCGGCCAATACGGGAGACTTCGACAACGCGTCGACCAGTTTCGGGGTCCAGGTGTCGAAAGCCGAGGCATTCGGATTTTGCAGAATGAACTGGTACTGCGTCAGGCCAGCATTCGATTCGATCGACAGATCCTGGACCGGCTGCATATAAAGCGAAATCCCGGCGACACTGGCGCTTGATCGGTTCAACTCCCGGATGATCTGGCTCGCGGTTTCGGTGCGCTGATCGCGGGGCTTCAGGTTGATCAGAAAGCGCCCGCTGTTCAATGTGACGTTCGTCCCATCCACACCGATGAACGACGACAGGCTCTGCACGTTCGGATTTTTCAGGATCGCTGCGGCTAACGCCTGTTGCCGCTCCGCCATCGACTTATAAGAGATCGATTGCGCGGCCACCGACGTGGCCTCGATCTGGCCGGTGTCCTGAACCGGGAAGAAGCCTTTCGGAACGATGATGTAAAGCAGAACCGTGGCCACCAGCGTCAGCACCGCGACCAGCAGCGTCAATGGTTGATGGTCCAGTACGACTTTCAATGCCCTATCGTACTGATTGATGATGCCGGCAAAGAAGTGATGCGTCGCCCGTGCAAATCGATTCCCCGTGGGCTCGGCAGCCAAGTGGGCACCGGCGCGGTCCGC
>CAWUJR010000313.1:0-5075 GCA_963922375.1 uncultured Robbsia sp. | reverse complement strand
TCGCCCGCCTCGTCGGCGAGCATCGCCACGCGAATACCGACGACCAAGTGCTCGTCGAGCACAGTGATATTGGGATGAAGCCGCACGCGTTCGGCTAGCGCGCTCAACACCGCATGGCCGGTGGCGTCAGCAGCATGGACGATCCGCCGATGCCGGTGACCGCCTTCGCGCGTTAGATGATAGCCATATGCCGCATCGGCATCCGGTGTAAAGGCGCTACCTTGTTCGATCAGCCAATCGATCGATCTGCGTCCCCGCTCGACGATCGTGCGTACCGCCGCGGTATCGCAGAGCCCGGCGCCCGCAATCAACGTGTCATCCACGTGCGCATCGACACTATCGCCGGGGTCCAGTACGGCAGCAATCCCCCCTTGTGCGTAATCGCTCGCGCATTCGTTCGCAGCGCGTTTCGCAAGGATCACCACCCGATGTCGGTCCGCGAGGCTCAATGCCACGCTCAGACCGCCGAGACCTGCCCCTACGATAGCGACATCCACCTTCATCTGGCTCTTCCTCGTGATGGGCGGGGCCTCATGGCCAAGCCGCCGAGGATGGGCATTATGCACCCGAACCGCGATGTACTGCCCTGCACCTTCGCCCCCTGCCATAGTCCCCAAGGGTCCGCAACAACAGGAACATGGCCCGACCGAAATGACGTTGAAAAGAGACTGAAATGCGTTGTAATGCTGCGATCGCTTGTATTTGCCCCGATTTCATATTGGGTAATCATTCCTCATGCTATAAACGACTCACGCGCACGAGCGAAATGCTCCATTTTATTAAGGACTTCGCTCTTTATCGCGCCGCTTCCCAGCCGGCTTAATGTCGCCTTAACCATCCTGTCGTTATCCTTAACCTTTCTTTCGTTTCCCCGTCTCCGTCAGGCGATTGGCACGCGAAGGGCCCGCTGTCCATCCGGAGCCACCTTTGCGAAAATTCGGGTTCATGCTGATCGTCGTCCTACTGCGCTTTCTGTCGTTGCTGCCCTATTCCTGGGTTGCGCGCTTCGGCGATGCACTTGGCGGTGCGCTGTTTGCGCTGCCCAGTCGGCGAAAGAAGATCGTATTGGTTAATCTCCGGCTCTGCTTTCCGGGCAAAACCGAAGAAGCGTATCAGATTCTTGCCAAAGCACATCTTCGGCAGGTGGTACGCAGCTATGTCGAACGAGGTATTCAATGGTATGGGAGCGCAAAGGCACTGAATGCGCATGTGGAACTCGATAGCAAAATCGATCTGACCGATCCCAATCCGCCGCCGACGATCTTCATGGGGTTTCATTTCGTCGGCGTCGAAGTGGGTTGCTTACTCTATTCGACCTCCATGCCCGTCGCTTCGGTCTATAGCCGGATGTCCAGCGTCAAAATGTGCGACATGGCGCGACGCCAACGCGGCCGCTTCGGCGCAACAATGATCGAGCGTTCCACCAGTGCGCGCAAAATCGTCTCATTGCTGCGCTCCGGCGTGCCGGTCATGCTGGCGGCGGACCTCGACCATGGTGAAGGCAACTCGGTCTTCGTGCCGTTCTTCGGCGTGCAGGCCTGCACATTGACCTCGATCCCGCGCCTTGCGAAACTCGCCGGCGCGCGCGTGGTGCCTTTTGTGACCGAAGTCCTGCCGAACTACAAAGGCTATAAGCTGACGATTCACGAGCCGTTCGCCAACTATCCGAGCGGCGACGACGCGGCCGACGCACTGCGAATGAATGCGTTCCTCGAAGCGCAGGTGATGCGCTTTCCGGAGCAGTATTACTGGGTGCACCGTCGCTTCAAACACCGCCCCGCCGGCATGCCCGCCGTGTATTGACAGGGTCGACGGCGAGCGGCGCTACTGCCTCGCACGCCGTGTTCACTGCGCATATTCGGCATCATCGACCCGCGTACGCATCTCCGACGCACTCGCGCCGGCCGAGACCGGCTGCCGATAATCGTCCAACGTCATGCCGAGTTCGCGCGCCGCATCCTGGTCGTATTGATCGAGCAACGCCTGTCGTTCGTCAGGACTGTCGATACCAAGCCTGACGAGGAAACGATACGCGTCAAGGTTATAGGTGCGCGCTTGCTGCTCGATCGCTTTTTGCAAATATACCGACCGTACCTCTTCTTCCGATACCTCATGACGCCGCGCCTCTTCCGGCGCACTCAGGTCGATTTTTCGCGCAACCGCGGGATACTTTTGCAAAAACCGCTGGGTCGCTTCTGCTAATTGCTCGGGACTCATAAGACGCTCCTCTGATAGGCGCAACATTGTCACCCGGCGCGCCGGCATTTCATGACGCGCGACAGTGATTACTGTTTATTTATACAGTAAATTGTGCTGACGAGCAATCGGCTTAGACCGACCTTTACTAGCTAGGGACCAGCGCGATGGTCGTGTGCTTCCCCGCGCCGCGCCGGCGTCAGCACCCGACCGTCGCCTGCTCATTGCCGCGTCAAGCTCGACCCGATCGTCCGTTTCGTCGTATAGTCGATCCATAAGCTCGTCAGACAAGCCCCCTTTCACAACGAGCGATCGAAACACGTTCGCCAACGCTGCCGCCATGAAAGTCGCCCTCTTTGTGCCCTGTTTCATCGACGCCTTCTATCCGGAAGTCGGTATCGCCACACTGGAACTGCTCGAACGCTTTGGTATATCGGTCGACTATCCGCGCCAACAGACCTGTTGCGGCCAACCGATGGCTAACAGCGGCGCACAGAAGGCATCCGCCGGTGCCGAAAAGGTGTTTGCGGAAAACTTCGCCGGTTACGACTACGTCGTGGGTCCATCGGCCAGTTGCGTCCATCATGTGCGCGCGCATTTCACGGCGATCGAGCAAACCGATGCCGTGCGCCAGGTCCGCGCGAACACTTACGAGTTGACCGAGTTCTTGCACGACATCGTCGGCGCACGCGAATTTCCATGGGCCGAGTTTCCGTATCGGGTCGGACTGCACAACAGTTGCAGCGCGTTACGACATCTGCGTACCGCGTCGGCGACCGAGGTCGGTGAAACGCCGTTCTCGAAACCGCAAGCATTGCTGAGCGGCGTGCGCGGCATCGAATTCGTCGCGCCCACGCGGCCTGACGAATGCTGTGGGTTCGGTGGCACGTTTTCCGTCAGTGAAGCGGCGGTGTCGGTGAAGATGGGACAGGACAAGGTTGCCGATCATCTGCGCGCCGGTGCGCAATACATCGTGTCCGGCGACATGTCTTGTTTGATGCATCAGCAAGGGTGCGCGGAACGGCACGGCCAGGATGTGCGCTTCATTCATATCGCCCAAGTTCTGAATGGAGCACGCGTATGAGCATCGTCGCGGACAAACGCGCCGCGAGTCGCGCGGGAAAACATGCGCGGGTCGATCATGCCAAGGCCGCGGCTGAGTTTCTCACCAAGCCGGCCCATGTGGCGTTCCACGATAAACGCCTGTGGGACTTGCGGAGCAAACGGGATCAACAAGCGCACGGTATCGTCGAGTGGGAAGCGATGCGTACCGAGGCATCCCAGATAAAGGAGCATACGCTCTCGCACCTGGCCGACTACCTGACACAGTTCGCCGATCAGGCAGAAGCAAACGGGGTCGTCGTGCATTGGGCAAGCGACGCAGCGGAGCACAATGCGATCGTGCATCGACTGATGACCGAGCGCGACCTGATCACGCTGGTCAAGAGCAAGTCGATGTTGACCGATGAGTGCGGGATGCGCGCCTACCTCGAACCGCGCGGTATCACCGTGATGGAAACGGACTTGGGCGAGCGGATTCAGCAACTCGACAATCAGGAACCCAGTCATATGGTCGTGCCGGCCGTCCACAAGCTCCGGGACGATGTGGCGACGCTCTTTGGCCGGACGATCGGGACCGATCCGGACAACAGCGACATCCACTATCTGGCTGAAAGCCAGCGAATGAATACCCGCCCGTACTTCACCCGCGAGCGCGCAGCGGGCATGACCGGATGCAATTTCGCGGTGGCGGAGACCGGCACCGTCGTGGTGTGTACCAACGAAGGCAATGCCGACCTGTCCGCGAACGTGCCGAACCTGCATATCGCATCGATAGGCATCGAGAAGCTGATCCCATCCATCGCCGATCTGGGGATATTCATCCGAATGCTGTCGCGTAGTGCGCTCGGCTCCCCGATCACGCAGTACACGTCCCACTTTCGGGCACCGCGGCCCGGCACGGAGATGCACTACATCCTCGTCGATAATGGCCGTAGCGAGCGTCTGGCGATGGAAGACTTCTGGTATTCGCTCAAGTGTATCCGGTGCGGCGCATGCATGAATACCTGCCCGGTATACCGACGCAGCGGCGGCATTTCGTATGGCAGCACCTATTCCGGCCCGATCGGCGCGATCATCAATCCAACATACGATTTGAAGCGCTTCAGCGCATTGCCGTTCGCGTCCACCTTGAATGGGAGTTGTACCCAGGTTTGTCCGGTAAAGATCAATATCCACGAACAGATCTACAAGTGGCGGCAGGTCATTGCCGAGAACCACGAAGTGCCGTTCGTCAAAGCCGAAGTGCTGAAAATGGCGGGCAAGCTGTTGGCGAGTCCGACACTGTACCGTGCGACCGTCTCGTCATTGGGCGGCGCGATGCGTCGGCTGCCGAATTTCGTGCTGTACAACCCATTGAACATCTGGGGACGCGAGCGCGATCTGCCGAATGCGCCGAAGCAAACCTTCCATCAATGGTATCTCGCGAATCGCGCGCAGGAAGACAAGCAAGGCAAGCAAGCAGAAAGCAGCGATGGCGATGCGCAACGGTCCGATCGGCCTGAGGGCTCGCATGCCGCTGATGTCAGCGCGTCGGCGCCGGACGAGCACGCTGGCGTACACGACGCACACCACGCACGCGACGCCGATTCGCATCGGAGCAATGCAGAATGACGCAACGTGATGCCTTTCTCGCTAAAGTCCGCGCGGCGCAACCTGCTTCGGTCTCGCGGCCGCCGCTGCCCTATTTCCCGACAACGGATCCTCGTCCGGCGGTCGAACGTTTCGAGACGGCCCTCGCCGCGATGGGTGGCACATGCGTGCGTGTGCCGGACGGCCTCACGCTAAACGACTGGATCGGCGGCTGGTTGACCGAGCGC
>CAWUJR010000312.1:0-5076 GCA_963922375.1 uncultured Robbsia sp. | reverse complement strand
CATCCACGCGTGCCCGTGCCGCTGACATCGGCCATGCCGCCCCTACCGCGCAGGTCTGGCGGTGAATCGGGTTGTGAATCGTTATCCCGCATCCGAATACGATCCGTCAGACCGGGTTAAAAATATCGAAGAACCGATGATCAAGTTCGAATGCTTCGCTGAGATGCTCGCCGATGGCCTGGACGCCGTAGCGCTCGGTGGCATGATGACCGGCAGCAATGTAAGCGACACCGGTTTCGCGGGCGATATGCGTGGTCTGCTCAGAGATTTCACCGCTCAGATAAACGTCGGTGCCGCTGGCAACCGCGTCTTCGAAATAGCCTTGCGCGCCGCCCGTGCACCACGACACGCGCCGCACTTCGCTCTGCATGTCGCCAATCACCAGCGGTTTGCGGCCCAGCACGTTCTCGATGTGCTTGGTCAGGCTTTCCAGCGTGACCGGAAACGGCAGCGCGGAGGACCAGCCCATGTCGTTTTCGCCAAAGCGCCCATCGGCGATCCAACCGAAACGTTTGCCCAGTTGCACGTTGTTGCCGAACTCCGGATGCGAGTCGAGTGGCAGATGATAGGCAAACAGGTTCACGTCGTTCAGCAGCAGTTTGCGCAGCCGCTGATGCTTCATGCCGGTTACCGTGGCAATTTCATTTTTCCAAAAATAACCGTGGTGAACGAGCACGGCATCCGCGCCCCATTCGATCGCTTCCTCAAGGAATTCAAGGGAGGCGGTGACGCCGGTGGCGATCTTCTGAATCTTGCGCCGCCCCTCCACTTGCAGCCCATTCGGGCAGTAGTCTTTGAAACGCCCGGTTTCAAGGACATTGTTCAGATACAATTCCAGTTCGTTACGATCCATATAAAACCTCAATATTCAGATGCTTAGACGCTTCTGGTTGTTCTTTGCGCAGTCGGTCACCGTCGTACTGGCGCTGTTGTTCGTTATCTCTACGCTGAAACCCGAGTGGCTGCCGCGCCCGTACAGGAGCCCGCGCGTCTCATCGACGGCACCCTCCGGCGCGTCGGACGGTAGCGATGCCGCTATCGTCGACGATGCGTCAGGCGCACGAACGGCGGGACGGCTTTCGTCATTATCGCCGCTCTCTTCGCACGCGCTTCGCAGCCGGGCTGTCGATGATTCCTATGCCGACGCCGCCCAGAAAGCGATGCCGGCCGTGGTCAATATCTTTTCCACCAAGGGCCGTCCGCGACCGAAACGCGATCCGCGGATGAACGACCCGATCTACCGTTACTTGTTCGGCAAGAGTCACACCCGTCGACACGAGAATCGCGCGCCCGAATCGAATCTGGGCTCAGGGGTGATCGTCAGCTCAGAAGGATACATCCTTACCAATCAGCACGTGGTGGACGGCGCCGATCAGATCGAGGTCGCGCTGGCGGACGGTCGCAAAACGTCGGCCAAGGTCATCGGTTCGGATCCGGATACCGATCTGGCGGTGCTGAAGATCGATTTACCAAATCTTCCCACAATAACAATGGGCAGGATCGAGGACAAGCGCGTTGGCGATGTGGTGCTGGCGATCGGCAATCCCTTTGCGGTCGGTCAAACCGTGACCATGGGGATCATCAGTGCGTTGGGGCGCAATCACCTGGGCATCACGCCGTTCGAGAACTTTATCCAGACCGATGCGGCAATCAACCCCGGCAACTCGGGCGGCGCTTTGGTCGACGTCGATGGCAATCTGATCGGCATCAACACCGCGATCTATTCGCGCAGCGGCGGCTCGCTCGGTATCGGCTTCGCGACACCGGTGTCCACCGCGCAAATGGTGCTCGACAGCATCATCAAGACCGGATCGGTGACGCGCGGCTGGATCGGGGTCGAGCCGCAGGACATTACGCCGGAGATCGCTCAGTCGTTCCGACTGAAGCAGACGTCGGGCGCGATCGTGGCCGGTGTGCTCCAGGGTGCGCCGGCGGACGCTGCCGGCATCCGTCCCGGCGACATCATCGTCGGCGTCAATGGCAACGATGTGTCGGAGACGGTGAAACTGCTGAATGTGATTGCGCAGATTCCGCCGGGCACGGCCGCGACGCTGCATATCGTGCGCAAGAACAAGCCGATGGATGTGACCGTGACCATCGGCAAGCGCCCGACGCCGAGCCGCTCCTCCGCCGATTCGGGCGACGACGAGTAAGCGCCCCGCTACCGGAGGTCGGTCCGCCTAGCCCAGCTTGACCGGCAGATTGGCGTCGCCCTTCGGCACAAAGAAGCGCGCGGCCAGCATGCCGACTTCGTATAGCAGGATCAGCGGTATCGCCAGAATCAGCTGGGACATGACGTCCGGCGGCGTGACGACGGCAGAAATGATGAAAGCCCCGACGACGATATAAGGGCGGATTTCCTTCAACTTTTTCAGCTCGACGAAGCCCATTCGCACGATCAGCACAACGATGATCGGCACCTCGAACGTGACGCCGAAACAGAGAAACATCGTCAGCGCAAAGCTGAGATAGTTGTCGATGTCCGTGTTCATTTCTGCGCCGAGCGGCGCGTTGTAGTGTGCCATCACGCGAAAAATCGTCGGGAACACGACGAAATACGCGAAGGCCATCCCGCAGAGAAACAACAGATAGCTGCTGCCGACCAATGGCACGACGAGCTTTTTCTCATGCTGATACAAGCCCGGCGCGACAAACGCCCAGATTTGATACAGCACGACCGGCAATGCGATGACGAAGGCGACCATCATCGTCACTTTCATCGGCACAAAGAACGAACCGGTGACATCGGTGACGATCATCTTGCCGCTGGACGGCAGGTTTTGCAGCAGCGGTCGCGCAAGCAGCCGGAAAATATTCGGCGCCCAATACACGAGTCCCAAAAATACGACGATCACCGCAATACCAGCGCGGATGATGCGATTGCGTAATTCGATCAGATGGGAGATGAAGCTTTCTTCGCCGAATGGCGAGTCGGACGCGTTACCGTTGTTCGGGTTGCGCTTGTTCGGATCGGTATTATTGTTCGAGTCGCTCACGCCCTGCCTCGTTCCGCCTACCGGCTGGCCGCCGGCGACGGGGTGAATGTCGAAAGATGGGAACTGACCAGCCTGGCCTGCCGCACAAACCTGATCTACCTAGCAGATCGCATTCAGGCATGGCGTTCGAGGTCGGCGATCAAAGAAAACGTGTTGGCTCGCGCAGGCTGTCCGGACGGTGCCGGGCAACGCGTGCGGCACCCGATTGCAGCCGTGTACGCACCAACTGCGTGCGTTTGAACCACGCGGGCGGCGCGGCCTGCTTGACGCGCCAGTTGCGACGTCGAACCGCGCTACCGCCACTCACGCTGTCGCCGTGCGCGTCGGAACGCGAATAGACACCGTCTCGAACCGTATCCGCTCCCCGATAAATCGATGGCTCGGATTGCGTCGACGGTGCCGGTGCGGGTTCGTTGTACACGGAATAACCGGACGGATTCTCGTCGGACGGCAACGGCAGCGCATTGGCAGCCTCACTGCCGGGCACGGGGTCCGGCGACAACGAGCGCCAGGTCTCGTTCAGATGGTCCTCGGTCTGCCGCAGATTGTCGTTGACCGAGGAATGCATGCCCCGCGCGGCCTCCTCGAACTGGCTACGTGCATTTTTCAAGTCGCCCAGATCCATTTCACGAGCGACTTCAGACTTCACGTCGTTGATATAACGCTGCGCGCGGCCCAATAGCGCCCCAGCGGTCCTGGCGACGCGCGGGAGTTTTTCAGGGCCGATCACGACAAGCGCAACGACACCGATGATGGCGAGTTTCGATAAACCGAGATCGAGCATGTATTAGGGCCTGGTCACCTGTAAAACGGGCTTTCAGCCGGTCAGCGGCGGAGACGATCGATGCAGCAAAAAGCCGGCTGCATCGAGATCGTCATCAACGCTGATTGCTGCGGTCTCGCGCTTCGACATCAACCGTGTCTTTCGCGCGCGGCAACGAATCGCTGCGCGACGGCTCACCCGCAGCCGGCTCCGACGCTTCCTTCATGCCGTCCTTGAAACCTTTGACCGCGCCGCCCAGGTCGGAACCCATATTGCGCAGTTTTTTCGTGCCGAACACGAGTGCCACGATCACTAAAACAATCAGCCAATGCCAAATACTAAGCGAACCCATCACACTTCTCCCATTCGTTCGCGGCCGCGCCGCGACACCTGCAGCCTACAGGGCAACGCCCGGACTATGCCACAGGTGAAAAAACCTTGTCGATGTAAGACGTCAATCGTGCCTGTCTCACGACATCCACGTTGCAACTGACGACATCCGCGTTACGACATCCGCGTCCAGGGACGCGGGCCGCCCAGTATGTGGGCATGTAAATGATAGACCTCCTGGCCGCCGTTCGGGCCGACATTGATCACGGTTCTGAAGCCGGTATCGCCGCCGGTGTACGCGCAGCCGAGTTGTTCTGCCAGTTTCGCTGTCAAGACCATCATTTTACCAAGCAACGGGGCGTCTTCGTCTCGACAATCGGACAGTGTTTCGATGTGTCGCTTCGGGATCACCAGGCCGTGAACAGGCGCGGCCGGGTTGATATCGTGGAACGCATAGAATTCGTCGTCTTCGTAGATTTTCTTGCTTGGAATCTCGCCGTTGGCGATTTTGCAAAAAATACAGTTGTGCTCGCTCATACGTGGCAACTCCGGGTGTCGATGGGTTTCAGATGGGTCGGTTGTCGTACAGGCGCAACCATCCTCTTGCAATGCGATAGGCCATCCAGATGTGGACGATCGACAACATCAGAAAGCCGATATGGATGGGAATGAATGGGGCGGAGATCAACGACCAGAGCAGGCCGAACCAGAAAGTGCGAATGCGCCAGGTTGCATGTGTCGCGTAAAGCGTGCCGCGTGCGTCGGCGCGCCTGACGTAATCGATGATCAACGCGACGATGGCGCTCAGGCCGGCCGTGAACCAACTGACCGCATAGAGTCCGTACAGAACATGCGACAGCACTCGAAGTCGGCGGTTCGTCTCATCGGCTTCGGTGAAAACGTCCGGTCGACGGGCACGGCCGCCATAGGCATCGCCTCCGCCGTTCGCCCCGGCAGCGGCCGCATCCCGCCATCGCTCGCCCTTGG
>CAWUJR010000311.1:0-5080 GCA_963922375.1 uncultured Robbsia sp. | reverse complement strand
GCCGCCGCCCCCCCCAACGTCCCGATCGCGGCGCTACCTACCCCATTGTTGGTGGCAGACTGCGACGCAGTGCCTGGGTTGATGGTCGTCGACGCATAGTTACGGCAAGCGTAGTCGTCCTGTTGGAACGTATTGAGCGACTCGCCCCGGTTCGGCAACGCCACCACGCTCGGGCCTGTTGGCGCCATGACCGCGCAGCCCGTCAATGCGGCAGCGGCGACCAGGAGAACGCCCACTTGCGCACCGGCCCGCAAGCGGGTGCGAGGCAGCAGGCGTGTCAAGTACATGTTCATGGCCTAGTCCAATCCACTTTTTCTGAGATGTACCAATATACTGAGGCCATTCGCGTCCCGCATTACAGATTTTTTACCTATGGTTACGCCGGTTGCACGTTCGCAATGCGATGTGATCGTGATCCCGGACGGTGCGGGTTTCTCCCGACGATTCCGTCATACCGCTGTCATTCGGCTGCTAGAGAATGCCTCTCGTAGATCGCGAGCCAGGAGGCGAGATGAACGGACAAATCAACGATCAGAAGGACCAGACTGCCATCGCGGAGCCGCAGCATCGGCACGTCTTGAGCAGCCGCGCAGATCGCGAATCGACGGAAGGGCCGCATGGCAAGCGCCACGCGATCTTGTCGGCTTTTGCCACCGTCATGTCAGTGACGGCCGTGTTGTACAGTCTGCAGGATCATGCGGCCCCGTCGGTCTCCCCGGTCCTGCACGCGATATAAAGCGCTTTTTGCTAGCCGGTCTACGCCGCCTAAGCCGCGCACGCGGCGACCCCTCTCGGCACCCAACGCGGACCGCTCCGCACCTGAAGGGTTAGCCAGGATGATGCGGCGGCGCGAGGAGCCCGGGAATCAGCGGTCGCGCCAAGCGGTTATGCCACCATTTCAGCGCCTCACCGCCTTGCGCGGGGTGCCACGCCAGCCAGAACGTTTCTCCCAACCGGGGCGCATCGGTCTCCACGGAAACCAGTTCGCCGCGCTTCAGTTCGCGTTGCACGCAAGCCTGCGGCACATAGCCGTGGCCGAGCCCGGCGATCATGCAGGCGATTTTTGCCGCCACCGACGAGACGGTCAACCGCTTCTGACCCGATAGCAGTCCGGCCGTACGCGTCATGCCGCTTCGTGCGCTATCGGCAATCACGACGGCGGTGTGATCCAGCAGATCATCGCGCGTCAGCGGGCGTTTCTGCCGCGCAAGTGGATGGGACGGCGCGACGCAAAAGATGAAATCGACACTTCCCACCTGCAGGGCCTTGTAGCCGCCGCCCGAGGGGCCATCGCCGGTCGCGATGACAATATCGGCGCGTCCCTCGCGCAGTGCCTCCCACACACCGGACATGACCTCCGTGCCCAGCCTTAACCTGGTCCCGCAGTTCATCGCTTCGAAATCGCGGACGTCGTCGAGCAGCGCCCCGGTGGGGACCAATGAGTCGTGGATCAGGCGTACCTCGGCCTCGAACCCGGTTGCAACCTGGCGCATCCTGGATTCGAGGTCGCCAGCGGCCCTAAGCAACCAACGTCCTTCCTTCAGCATCTCCGCACCGGCCGGCGTCAATGTCACCCGCGGCCCTCGACGTTCGAAAAGCGCCATCCCCAGCTGGGATTCGAGTTTGCCTATCGCATACGAAATCGTCGACGGGACACGGTAGAGGTGCTCCGCCGCCGCAGCGAAAGAACCATAGCGGTCAATGGCGTCGACCATCTCGATGGCTTCCAACGAGAGCTTCAACAGCGGAGCGGTTCCCCGTCCATCGTTCATCGATACCCCTATCGTCGAAATTTTCGATCGACTCTACCCAATCGTTTCAATCCGGACCCTGCTTAAATCGCCGATAATTTCATTACAGGATGCGGAACACGGTTGAGAAAGTACTGCAATCTCGGTACGCGCGAGCCAAGTAAGCGTGGTGAGCGTGGCGTCCGGTTCACGTTTTCATGCATGAATTTTATCGAAACTTCATCTTCTCGTCAGGAGCGTCATCATGCTCGAACTTCGCAAAGCGAACGATCGCGGCGTCGCCAATCTCGGTTGGCTGCAGTCTCGTCATACGTTTTCTTTCGGCCATTATCATGATCCGGCGCAGCAGGGATTTTCTGATCTGCTGGTGATCAACGACGACCGAGTGCACGCGCGTCAGGGCTTCGGTACCCATCCGCATCGGGACATGGAGATCTTCTCCTACGTGCTGGAAGGGGCGTTGGAGCACAAGGATTCGATGGGCACGGGTTCGGTGATACGCCCGGGAGATGTGCAAATGATGAGCGCCGGTTCGGGCGTGCGCCATAGCGAATACAACGCATCGGCAACCGAGCCGGTGCACTTTCTGCAGATCTGGCTGATGCCGGGCGTCAAGGGCGTGGCGCCGCGCTATCAGCAGGTGCACTTCGATGCGGCCGCCAAACGCGGACGGTTTCGCGTGATCATCTCTCCGGATGGCATCGACGGTTCGTTGTCGGTATATCAAGATGCGCGCGTTTACGCGGGATTGTTTGACGGTGCGGAGACCGGCAGCGTCGAATTGGCGGCGCACCGCTATGCATACGTCCATGTCGCTCGTGGCAGCATCACGCTGAATGGCCAGCGCCTTGCGGAAGGCGACGGCGTGCGCGTCCGGGACGAGCGCCTGCTGCAGTTCAGCGATGGCAACGATGCGGAAGTACTTGTCTTCGATCTGCGTCCGAACGAATTGCCGTCGTTCTGAGGGGGAGATAGCGACCCATTGCACGACGAACCCTGTGCGATGGGTGTATCTTGGATGGGTGAGGTTTATCGTTCCATGATCAGGAGTTCGCTCATGAGCAGTTCTTACACGACAGCTTCTCCGGCTTTCGTTCCGGCCCATCCGCCCGCCGCGATGTCGGTGCTCGACAACCCGGAAGCGTCCCGTTTCGAGGCGGAATTGGACGGTCAGCTGGCCATCTCGGAATACACCCTGAGCGGCGACACGCTGACCTTCACGCACACTGCAGTGCCGGAAGCGCTGCAAGGGCGTGGCGTCGCATCGCGGTTGATCGGCGAAGCGATGGCATCGGCGCGCGAAAGAGGCCTGAAGGTCGTGCCGCAATGTTCGGCGGTCGCAGCGTATATGCGTCGGCATAAGGAGACACAGGACCTGCTGGCGCCGTCCGCACGTCCTGCTTTCCTGAAAATCAGCGAAGCCGAATCCCGCGCTGAGTAATCTGTCGGCGTTCTCTCCCTCTCTCGACATGCCTCATGTTGACAACGCCGATGTCCTGACGGCCTTCCATCCCGCGATAGCGGAGTGGTTTCGCCGTGCCTTTCCGGCGCCGACGCAGGCCCAAACGGCAGCGTGGCCCTATTTGCTGGGCGGCCGCTCTACGCTAGTGGCGGCGCCGACCGGTTCCGGCAAGACCCTCACGGCATTCCTTGCTGCACTGGACGATCTGGTGCGCCGCAGTCTGGATCAGGGCGGCACGCTGCCCGATGAAACGGCTGTCGTCTATGTATCGCCGTTGAAGGCGCTATCGAACGACATTCGGTTGAATCTCACTGCGCCGCTCGCTGGCATTGCCGCCTCGCTCGAGGCGATGGGCTTACCGGCCGCGCCTATTCGCACCGCAGTTCGCACCGGGGACACGCCTGCCCGCGAGCGAAGTGCAATGAGCAAGCGTCCCCCGCATATCGTCGTTACGACGCCAGAGTCGCTGTATGTGTTGCTGGGTTCCGATTCCGGCCGGCGCATGCTGTCAACGGTTCGCTCGGTGATCGTTGATGAAATTCATGCGGTGGCGGGTGGCAAGCGCGGTAGCCATTTGTCCCTCAGTCTGGCGCGCCTGGACGCGTTATGTCCGCAGCCCGTCACTCGCATTGGTCTGTCCGCGACGCAAAACCCGATCGAACGCATCGCGCAGTTTCTCGTGGGCGCTTCGCCCGAGTGCGCGATCGTCGATATCGGTCATCAGCGGCAACGGGATCTTGCGCTCGACGTCCCGCCCGTGCCGCTGGAAGCGGTAATGTCGAACGAGGTCTGGGAGCGCGTCTACGATCGACTCGCCGAACTCGTCGTGCAGCACAGAACCACGTTGATCTTCGTCAACACGCGGCGCATGGCCGAACGGGCGGCGCGGCATCTCACCGAACGCCTCGGACGCGACGCGGTGGCCGCGCATCACGGCAGCCTTGCCAAAGAGCACCGGCTTGAAGCGGAACAACGGCTGAAAAATGGGGCATTGCGTGTATTGATTGCCACTGCCTCGCTGGAACTCGGCATCGATATCGGCGACGTGGATCTCGTGTGTCAGTTGGGATCGCCGCGCGGTATCGCCGCGTTCCTGCAGCGGGTAGGGCGATCTGGGCATCAGGTGCTCGGCACACCGAAAGGGCGGTTGTTCCCCTCGTCGCGAGACGACCTGATCGAATGCGCGGCGTTACTGGACTGCGTGCTGCGCGGCGAACTCGACAGCCTGACGATCCCGCGCGCACCGCTCGATGTGCTCGCGCAGCAGATCGTCGCCGAAGTCTCCTGCCAAGAATGGGAGGAGACGGCGCTCTACGCTTGTCTCACGCGTGCGATGCCGTACGGCGCACTGCCGCGCGAGCGCTTCGATGAGGTCATGCAGATGCTGGCGGAGGGATACACGAGTCGCCACGGGCCGCGTGGCGCTTATCTGCATCGCGACATCGTGAGCGGCACGGTCAGAGGCCGTCGGGGTGCCAAATTGACGGCGGTCAGCGCGGGCGGGACGATTCCGGAGAATGCCGATTTCACGGTGGTGCTCGAACCGCAGGCGGTGCAGATCGGTACCGTCAACGAGGACTTCGCGGTCGAAAGCCTGACTGGCGACGTGTTCCAGTTGGGCAATGCATCGTATCGGATCCTGAAAATCGAAACCGGGCGGGTGCGGGTCGAAAACGCGCAAGGTCAGCCGCCGAATATTCCGTTCTGGTTGGGCGAAGCACCGGGGCGCAGCGATGCACTCTCGACAGGCGTTGCACGGCTGCGGGGGGAGATCGATCGCTTGCTCCAAGGCGGGGCGGAGGGGCGCGAGACCGACCGTGCCGCGGCGGTCGACATGGCCATCGTCTGGCTGCATGATCTCCTGCAG
>CAWUJR010000310.1:0-5099 GCA_963922375.1 uncultured Robbsia sp. | reverse complement strand
TGATCGTCCGCGCCGGCCCGCTGTGCCGCCATCCGCGCCGCAGCCGGCTCGATGATTCGCCGCAATTCCATCAGATCTCGAATCAACGCAGGGTCGAAAGCGCCGGCTCGCGCACGCCACGCAATCACATCGGGATCGAATAATTGCCAATGCGAGCGCGGCAGTACCAATGTACCCAATTTCCGACGCACTTCGAGCATGCCTTTTGCCGATAACGATTTGACCGTCTCGCGTATCGTGATTCTGCTGACCTGCAAACGTTCCGCCAAAATCGGTTCAGCGGGCAATATCTCGCCCGGCGCAAACAGCCCCGCGCAGATCTGCTGGCCCATCTTGTCGAGCACCTGCCGATGTAGCGTGGCCATGTCGTCCCCCGCACCAAGCCGCTTCAAGTCATACGTATGATGTAAGAATAAGCAGGGGTGGTCGGTGCTTCAATCGGGGTAGACCCCAGTCGGCGCGTCTTGTGACCAAATTATTCACCCTCGCCGCACAATATTCTCCTTGCTCAAACGTCTTCATAGGCATGGAGCCGATAACATCCGTCGAATCGATGAAAAACACAGACCGGGAGATCACCGCGACCGTCCTGCGAGAGCGCCTGCGACTCGGTCGATTCATTCGTCGTCAAGTAAGCGATCAAACGGATGCGGAAGACATTTTGCAGGACGTCTTCCACGAATTCGTCGATGCGTATCGTCTCCCTGCGTCCATCGAGCATGTCAGTGCCTGGCTGTTCCGGGTTGCACGTCATCGCATCATCGACCGCTTCCGCAAGAAGAAGGAACAGCCGCTCGCCGACATCGAACACCATGCAGATGCAGAGGGCGACGACCTGGATAGCGCGTTGCACCTCGATCTGGCGTTGCCGTCAGCCGATGACGGACCGGAAGCGGCGTACGCGCGCTCGGTCCTGTTGCGGGCATTGCAGGAAGCGATCGAAGCGTTACCGGATGCGCAACGGACGGTGTTCGTCTCGCATGAACTCGATGGAATCAGCTTCAAGGAAATGTCGGCATCGACCGGCGTCGGCATAAATACGCTACTGGCACGTAAACGCTATGCGGTCATGTCTCTGCGCACGAGTCTGCAGAGCGTCTATGAAGAACTGAACGATTGAGGTAAATGCACATGAACTACAGAATCAGGTTTTTCGGGAAAGCAGCACTGGCGGTCGTGGCGATCGCCGTATTAGGCGGCGTCGTCATGGCGCTCTGGAATGCGGTCGTGCCCGCCGTCTTCGCCAATGTGCATACGATCGACTATCCGCACGCCGTTGGATTGTTGATTCTGTCGCGCATCCTGTTCGGTGGTTTCCGTGGGCGGGGCGGATGGCGAGGACGTGATCACAGGGCGAAATGGCAAGCGATGACGCCGGAGGAACGCGAGAATGTCATGCGCGATCGGCGTAGCGGGTGCCGTACGCGCGCATCGAATTGATGGGAACGGGGTCAAATATCGAAGCGAATCGTCCCGACCGACGAGCCGTACCGCTGCGCGTGGCGCTGCAATGTGTCGGCGATGCTGTGCGCCGGTGCCGGCCGACCGATCAGATAACCTTGCGCGCCGTCGCAGCCTTTCGAGCGCAGCAATTCCAGTTGCTCGACCGTCTCGATGCCTTCCGCGATCACGCGCATTCCCAAGCCACGTGCGAGATAGATGACTGCGCGGATGATCGCTTTCGAATTCGGATCGGCGATCATGCGATTAACAAAGGATCGATCGATCTTGATCTTGTCGAACTCCATGCGTTGCAGATAGGTCAGCGAAGAGTAACCGGTGCCGAAGTCGTCCAACGCGATGGTGACACCCAACGCCTTGATCTGCTCCAGCGTTTCCCTGGCGCGGGCGTTATCGTTCAACGTGATGTTTTCGGTCAGTTCCAGTTCCAGGCGCGTCGGGGCAAGGCCGGAATCCTTCAACGCCGCGCGGACCGCATCGGATAAACCCGGCCGCTCGAATTGCGCGGGCGATACGTTGACCGCAACCCGGATATCGCTGGGCCAGCGAGCGGCTTCGCGACAAGCCGCTTTCAGCATCCATTCTCCGATCGGAACGATCATGCCGGTCTGCTCGGCCAATTCAATGAACTCGCCTGGCATCGTCAGCCCTTTGCGAGGATGCTGCCAGCGCACCAGCGCTTCGAACGCGACAATCCGGTCGTCGCGAAAATCCATCTGCGGCTGAAAATGCGGAACGAATTCGTCCTCGACGACGGCTTGGCGCAATTCTTCCGCCAATGTGTTGCGCTCATGGCGCTCGCCAAACCCTTCCACGCCGTCATCGCTGTAGCAACTCGCATTGCGCCCATTGCGCTTCGCGCGATAAAGTCGTTCGTCCGCGCGCTGAATCAACCACGATGCAGACGCTTCCGGCGTGGTGACGGTCGGTTCGTCCGGCGCCATTGCCGCCACGCCGATACTGACGGTCAGCACCGGTGTGCGCTTGCCGATGACCCGGGGTATTTGCAATGCCTCAATGCCATGACGGATACGCTCGGCGACATGCACCGCGTCTTCGAGATCGCTCCCTTGCAGGACGACCGCGAATTTCTCCCCTTCGTATCGGAGCACGTTGTCGCTGTCGGAGCGGATCTTGCGCTGCACAGCGTGCACCAGCAAGCGCAGGCAGTCGTCGCCAGCGGCATGGCCATATTGTGCGTTGTAATGCGCGAAATCATCGACATCGCACATCAGCACGGCCACCGGTAATTGATGGCGTCTTGCGGCGCTCAGCGCCGCCGGCAGAAACGCATCGAGATACCGCCGATCGGGAATGCCGGTCAGACGATCCAGGTAGGTCGGGGGCGGCATGCCGATGGACTCGCCCAGCGTGGCCGTCGATGGCAACGGTGCCAGCGATGTCAACGCCATCATCCCCTGCGCGCTCGCAGCATGACGGTCGTTTTCGGCAATGAAACGCCAGCGTGCGGCGCGCTCCGTCCGGAAATTCGCCAGCAGCGTCAACGCCCCAACAACAACGACGTTCGCCGCCGCCACGAGCCGCTGCAACCACAATACGTCATCCAGTCGCATTACGTAAAAGGCGAACGCCGCAAACGTCAGCAAGGTCGCGCTGAGTGCAAATGGGAAGCGCACGCGAAGCACCTGATTACCGAACCCCAGTATCAGTGAAACGCTTAGAGACGCTAACGCCACGTGCGGTCCGCCTACGTGCCACCACAGCGAACTGGAAACAACCGCCGCGATCAACACGCCGGTGCTCAGCATGGCATCGAAGATGGCTGCACTGACCGGCCGCCAACGGTCGACCAAGAGTACCACCAACACCAGCAGCAAAGGTGCGCCCCCCGCCATCGGCACACCGACCGACGGTCGTATCGAAGCAGACACCGAAAAGAGAGGTTGCGCGTACGAGAACAGAAACAGCGCGGCACCGAATAACGCCACGACCGCGTTATACCCCCGTCGGGCACGGTGCATGTCTGTCGACAAATGCGTTCGCTGCGCGGCGCGCAATGCCGGCAGCAACAAATTGCGAAGGCGATGGCGGAGGCGTTCACGCATCGGCCGCTGAATGTTCATAGGGATGTCACATGGCGGTCGTCATGCGCGCGGCGCACGACCAACCCAGTCTGGATGCACGATGAAACGGTCAGATCCGTATTGCGGTCAATATTACATGTAAACGTCGCCCATTTTGCTGAATTATACCGCCAGACCACGCGATCAAGAAAATTTTACCGAGACTTTTTGTCACGCCACGTTGGCGAAGCGCGACTCGAGATAGGCGATTATTGCCTTCGAGTCGTAGAGCCAGCGAGTCTCACCCTCGGATTCAATGTATAGGCATGGCACTTTTATCTTGCCACCGCCGGCGAGCAGCCGTTCGCGCTGCGCCGGGTCGTTTTTTGCGTCGTGCAGCGTCATCGGCACATTAAGACGTCGCAAGGTGCGGCGAGTCTTTACGCAGAACGGACAGGCATGGAACTGAAAAAGCGACATTCTCGACGCTTCGCGCGCCACTTCTGCCTGCCCTTGCGGCGAGCGACGCATCGGGCGGGGTCGACTCACCGCATCGCCGAACACGATCAGCTGGCCCAAGCCGACACGCAGCGCTTTCATCAACATAATAATCGCCTTGAAAAAGAGATCAACAGCAAAGGTCGCCAGTCTACCGCATCGTTTGCATGCCCACGAAAGCGCTGGCGTCCTGGACCCGCTTCGGTTCGCCCCCTGATGGACGCCAATCCGGCGTCATTGTTGCAAGCTGCTTGCCCCCATACAGCGCACGACCCATGTGCGCGTCATCCGTCTAGGCTTCAGCACGTTTCCCGGGCACACTGGATAATCGCATTCGACCGCTTCGATGTGAAATTCGGAGTCGAATTGCGCATCGGACCGCATTTGGAACGCATTCGGACAGGGTCGCATGCGGTATGACCCTATCAAAACCACCCAACGATCCGCCCCGCTTATGCCTGCTGCCCCGACGCCGCGTCGTCATGAACATTCGCTGTCAGTCACCCTGATTCTATTGCTTGCCGCCAGCGCCGGGCTGGCCGTGGCGGCACTGTATTACAGCCAACCGATGTTGGGTGTGCTCGGGCCGGAGATTGGCGCATCCAGCGCGTCGGCCGGCCTGATTCCGATGATGACGCAGTTGGGCTACGCACTGGGTATTCTGTTGCTTGCGCCGCTGGGCGACCGGTATGACCGCCGCACGATCATCTTGGCGAAAGCGGCCGTTCTCTGCGTCGCGCTATTAGGCGCGGCGGCCGCACCGGGCCTCCACATGCTGTTGCTGGCCAGCCTGGTGATTGGACTGTCGGCCACGCTGGCGCAAGACATCGTGCCGGCGGCCGCGACCCTCGCACCGGTCGACCAACGCGGCAAGGTCGTCGGCATGGTCATGACAGGGCTGTTGCTCGGCATCCTGTTGTCGCGCGTGGTGAGCGGAGCAGTGGCACAGCAGTTTGGCTGGCGTACGATGTTTCTCGCGGCAGCGATCAGCATCGCGCTAGTCGGTGTGGCGGCATGGCGTGGCTTGCCCCGCTTCGCCGCGACCACCCAATTGCATTACCGTGCGCTGCTCGGATCGCTGTTCGGCCTCTGGCGCGAACACGGCGTGTTGCGGCG
>CAWUJR010000309.1:0-5103 GCA_963922375.1 uncultured Robbsia sp. | reverse complement strand
ACCGTTTCGAAAAGCTCGCCGGCGGGTCCGGGAAAGCGGGTGTGCTGAACGGCAAGGTGGTCGAGGGTGGCAACCCGTTCGAGGGCAATCGGAGCAGCGAGTATCCGTTGCCGGCGCTCGAGAGCATGCGGCTGACAGACATGTTCAATACCGCAAGTAAGTCGCTTGGCTATCACCCGTTCATGGTGCCGGCAGGACAGGCGTCGCGCGCTTACACGAATCCGCTAGGCGTGAAGATGGGACCGTGCACGTACTGCGGCTACTGCCTGTATTACGGTTGCGGCAACTTCTCGAAATCGAGCCCGAATGCATGCGTGGTACCGGCATTGATGCAGCGCTCGAACTTCCAAGTACTGACCAATTCTGCGGTGACGCGTGCCACGTTGGCCGAAGACGGCAAGACTGCCACCGGCGTTGCCTATTACGACAAGGACGGCAATGAATGGGAACAGCCGGCCGATATCGTTATTTTCTCTGCATTCCAGATGCAGAATGTGCGCCTGTTGTTGATGTCCAAAATTGGTAAGCCATACGATCCGGTCACAAAGTCCGGCGTCGTGGGCCGTGCTTACAGTTTCCAGACCGTGTCGGGCGCGAACCTGTTCTTCGACAACGAGTACCTGAACACCTTCATCGGTGCAGGTGCGTTGTCGCAGCAGATCGACGATTTCAACGGCGACAATTTCGATCACACTGGTCTGGGCTTCATAGGCGGCGCTGGAATTTTGGTGGTCGCCCGTGGCGCGCGGCCGATCGGCAATGCGGACTTTCTGGAGCCTGGTGCGCCGCGCTGGGGCAAAGGATGGAAGCAGGCGTACACGCATGCATTCCAGAATGCGACTGGTATCTTCGGCCAGGGCACCAGCTATTCTCACGACGATTACTATCTGGACCTGGATCCTGAATATAAGGATAAATACGGCTTGCCGTTGCTGCGGGTCACGTTCGATTACAACGAGAACGATCGCCGGTCCGCGAAGTTTGTCGAAGAGAAGAGCGTCGGTATCGGTAAGGCCATGGGCGCGAAGCTTGTACAAGGCACGAATTCGGCGGCGGGCACTTATTCACCGTACAACCTGGCAAGCGATCACACCATTGGCGGTGCAGTCATGGGCGAAGATCCACGCACCAGTGTATTGAACCGCTTTCAGCAAAGTTGGGATGTGCATAACGTCTTCGTGCTGGGGGCGTCTTCGTTCCCGAACAATGCCGGCTATAACCCGACAGGCACGATTGGCGCGCTGACCTTGTGGACCGCTCAGGCGATCAAGGAGCAGTACCTGAACAAACGCGGCCCTTTGGTCCAAGCCTGAGGCGGATGAAGTGAACCGGACGAAAACAGAGAAAATGACGTTACCACATTCGACCCAGAAGCCGCGAAAGCGCCCCTTTGCAATGGGTGGATCACTAACGGTGCTGGCATTGGCCTTGGCGATGGGCGGCATGGGATGGTGGACGCCGCGAGCGCACGCCGACAGTACGGGACAGTCAAGATCGATCACGCAACCGGGCCAACAAGGCGGCGGTGCGCACGGTGTTTCGGCGCCGCCGACCGGAAGCGGTGCTTCCGCCGATGCCGCGGCGATTTCCCGCGGTCACTACATTGCCCAAGCCGCCGACTGTGCTGCATGTCATACCGCGCCGCATCTTGGTCAGCCATTCGCCGGCGGCTACGCATTGAAAACGCCTTTCGGTACGTTGCTCGCCAGCAATATCACATCCGATAAAGAGACCGGCATCGGTTCCTGGACCGAGGCGGAGTTCACGCGTGCAGTGCGGCAGGGCAAGGGCAAGCACGGGGAATACCTGTACCCGGCGATGCCCTACAACGACTACGTGAAGATCAGCGATCAGGACATGCACGATCTCTGGGCGTATATGAAGACGGTACCGCCGGTCAACAAGAAGGTCGTTTCGAACCAGTTGCCGTTCCCGTTCAACATTCGCTTGATGATGTTCGGTTGGAACATGCTCTTCTTCGACACCGCGCCGTTTAAGCCGATCGACGGTGCCACAGCAGAAATGAATCGGGGCGCGTATCTCGTGCAGAGTCTTGGGCATTGCGCCGCTTGCCACACGCCGAAAAACTTCCTTGGTGGCGATAAAGGCGGCGCGTTCTTGCAGGGCGGTGCGCTCGATGGCTGGCACGCGCCGGAGATCACGGGCAACGACTACGCTGGTATCGGCAGTTGGAGCACCGCACAGATCAGCCAATACCTGAAGACAGGCAGCAATCACATGTCGATTGCGTCGGGACCCATGGCTGAGGCCGTGACCAATTCCACGCAGCATATGACCGACGCGGATCTTTCGGCCATTGCTGTGTATCTGAAGTCGTTGCCGGGGTCCAGCGTGACGAAACCTGCCTCGTTGTCAGCCGACGATCCGCAAATGTCGTTGGGGCAGCGTGTGTACACGTCGAACTGCATTGCTTGCCACGCCAGTTCTGGCAAGGGAATCCCGGGGATTGCGACATCGTTCCCAGGCAATCCTGGCATTCAGGCATCGTCGGCTGACAGTCTGTTGACGACTGTGTTGGTGGGGGGGCGTGGTGCGGTAACCGAGTCCAATCCGACCAGTGCTGCAATGCCCAGCTTCGCGTGGAAATTGTCGGACGCGCAGATTGCTGCTGTCGTGACATATGTCCGCAACCATTGGGACAACGCCGCGCCCGCAGTGACCACGGATCACGTTGCAGAAATGCGTAAGCAAAGCGGCGCGCAGGCGCAGTTAGCGACGCATTGAGCGAGCGCTTATGGGAAGGCAGCACTGCGACGCGCAATGACCGGCGCCGGTGCTGCCTTTTTCCGCGGCATTTTATCGTGCCAACGCCAACGTCATCTACTGACGGGCCGGGTATTGTGTTAAAACCGATGCCGGATGCCGATCCGCAATACGGCCTGGCGGTTGTTGTCCGAAGGCGATTGATTCAATATGGTCGCGACGGCGGGCATATCGCGAGAATCGGTGCCTGACGCTTTTTGATAGACCCCGATCAGATAGACGTCGGTGCTTTTCGAGAAAAAGTAGTCGACCCCTGCCATAGCTTGATGGTAGCTGGCCCCACCATGGGTGCCTCGGGAGCCGGACACGCTACTGCCCTTCGTGTAGTCATAACCCGCTCCTAGAAGCAGCGCCGGCGTAACAAAGTAGCGCAGGTTGATTTCCGCATTGTTGAAGTGAACGCTACCGGTATAGCCGTACGGATTCGGCCCGGACGAGAGATCGCCCATGTCCTTGAACGCGACATTGGAATAAGTCATTCCCACGATGGCTTTTCCCATATGGTATTCCCCGCCGAAGCTCGCTACTTGATACGTCCGGGCCGATAAGAAACCACTGAATAACGGATATTTCGTATTGCTGACACTCGACGATGGGGTGCCGGTGGTCGAGTTGCCGAAATACCCGACGTTCGGGTTGCGCACGTTGTGATATCCGGCGCCGATGGATAAATTGGCGTATGTGTACGTCGTCCCAAGCGACCACGTCTGGTTGCGAGTGACGTCGCCTGCTACGCCACCGAGCCCATAAGCTAAGCCGAAGGAAAGCCCGTGATAAGCGGTGCTCTTGAACTTGATCGAGTTGTTGTCGCGGTAGGCGAGATTGAAGTTGTCGAGATCGGCGGGATGGGCACCAATGTTACCGGCCCAATGGGCGCCTGCTTCGAAGGGACCGACGTCATCTGCGTCCACGTCGTACTGCCGTCCAAAGGTGAATGTGCCGTAGGGCGTGCCGATTCCCACAAACGCCTGGCGACCGAAAATCAAGCCGCCTTGACCGATCGTGCCGTTGCTTGCATCGAACCCGTCTTCCAGTGTGAATACCGCGCGATAGCCATCGCCGAGATCCTCTGAGCCGCGAATGCCCCAGCGACTCCCACTGATCACGCCGCTGTAGAGTTGAAACGTTCTGCCGCCGGCGATATTACTGTTGTAATCGACGCCTTCGTCGATGATGCCGTAGAGTGTCACGGTGCTTTGCGCACTGGCGGCGCTGACGCTGGCCGCGCAGAACGCGCCCAATAAAAACTGCGACGTTTTCATCGTCTCCCCGGTGCTCGCGATGGCTGGTTCGCGGTGGTTGTCTGTGGGACCCGTTCGGGCATTGTCATCGCGTACCGTCGAAAAATCTGTATGACAGATATTGCGTCGATTTGTAGTGCGACAATTACCTCGTATCTTTTCAGCGCGGAATTGTGCCAATATCCGCGCGGCTAAGCTCTAGGTGTAAGCCCGGGTCAGACAATCTGTAATACAGGTCGTAGAGGAGGCACTTTCCGATGACGCGGCGGTGTCGGTGCAACGGGGAGTCGCACGTCACGAAGGTCCATTGCGCCGTATCCGTGGCGTGCTGTCGCTGAACCCAAAAGAGCGCGGCTGCCGGAGCGGCTATACGTCGAATAGCCGCGCAATGCCACCGCGTAAATGAGCAATCATTGCATCGCGGGCGCGCTCGGTCTGGGCGGCCGCGATGGCCTCGGCGATGGCTGCGTGTTCTTGTATGACTTCTTGTCGGCGTTCCGCGATGCGGCCATCGGCCAGTTCTCGGACCAACCGTATGCTGAAACGCATCGGGTCCGCGAGAGAGGCCAATGTCTCGGCGAAAAAACGGTTGCCGGTCGCCTGAGCGATGGCAAGGTGGAATGCAATGTCCTGCTCTATACCGGAAGCCCCTTCGGCAAGGGCCGCTTCGAGCTGCTTGCGGCTTTGTTGAATAGCGGCAATCGCTGAACGGTCGTGGCGTTGCGCCGCGCGCGCCGCGCTTTCTCCTTCGATGCTGCAACGAAAGTCAAGAAAATGGCGCACGTCAGGGATGCTATTGAGTGCGCTGAAGGCAATGGCTTGTGCAGGCGGTATGGGCTCCGCGCGATAGCTTCCAGAGCCTTTGCGTACGTAAATTCGGCCTTCGGCCCGCAAGCGCGCCAGCGCTTGGCGCAATACCGGACGTGACACGCCGAAACGGTCCGCCAGCGTCTCTTCCCCGGGCAATCGCGTATGCGGTGGCATTGCCGGGTCGTCCAGTAGCGCCTCCAATTGGACATAGGCGTGCTCGCTACGGGATGTGACAGCGCTGTCGTGTTGTTGTGGGGGCGGGGGGCGG
>CAWUJR010000308.1:0-5105 GCA_963922375.1 uncultured Robbsia sp. | reverse complement strand
GGGGATGCGCAGCGGCGAACGGTGCCAAAGCGTTTCATTGCCGTTGTCCAGCAACAGCGTGCGGCACCCGGCACGCGTGCCGGCCTCGACGTCGTCGAGGATGTCGCCGATAAACCAGCTATCCGATAATCCAATCCGGTATTGCGCAGCGGTCGAGAGCAGCATGCCGGGTGCTGGCTTCCGGTAGTCGGAAACGTTCGCGAATGGCGCGACCGAACCGGTAGGATCAAAAGGACAGAATGCGCAAGCGCTTAGCGCCGCATGATGTTGGCGGAACATTCGCGATAAGCGCCGTGCGACGCCTTTGAGTGCGGAGAGCGGAAAGTAGCCGTGGGCCACACCGGATTGATTGCTGATGACGAATAACGGCATGCCCAATTGCGCCAGCCGCGCCAGCGCATGCGTGGCGCGCGGCGACCAACGCATCCGGGCAGGATCGACGTTATAGGGTACGTCGCGCAACACGGTGCCGTCCTTATCAAGGAATACTGCACCTGTCGATTTGACCCGTTGGGGCAGTGGGCGTAACCGTCTGCGCACGCGTATCGTCCATTTCGATCGGGGCTTCCACCTGCGTTCGGACACGGAACGGCCCCTCATGCGACCGCCGACGACGCACCGTCGGTCCCGTTGGCCGATGTGTCCCGCGGGACCGGCAAGGTGGTCAACCGCCCGTCGAACGGTCGGCGCAAATCGGCGATGTCGCCAATGCCGCGGTCGACTTCAGCTTCATCGACAGTGATGTCCAGCGCCCGGCTTTCGTCCATGACCCGGGCATAGATCCGTGCCAATTCGACAGCAACGCCTTCCCATGTGAAGCATTTTTTGGCGCGTTGTAGCCCTGATTGGGCGAATGACGCGGCCAGCGTCGGACGTTCGATCAGCTGGGTCAACGCGCTCGCCAACGCGACCGGATCTTTCGGCGGTACCAGTCGCCCGGTTTCGCCGTCGACGACGGTGTGCTGAATGCCGCCTACGCGTGAGCCGATCACTGCAGTGCCGCAGGCCATCGCCTCGACCGGCGTGATGCCGAAAGGTTCGTACCACGGGGTCGTCACGAAGACATCGGCCGCACTATAGAACGTACGCAGCAGACCGCGTCCGCGTCGGCCGACGAACGTTACGTGACGATTCACCCCCATCGCCTCAGCGATACCGGTGAGGCGGCCAATTTCGGGCGTCGCGATCACATTCGGTTGTTCGGAGTTGCCACCGACGATGTAGAGCCGCGCACGCTCACGATGTTCGTCGCGAAGCATCGCTAGCGCCCGAATGACATTGTCGATACCCTTTCGGGGGACTAACCGTCCGAGTTGCAGAATGGCGAATTCATCGGCGTTCCAGCCCAGCGACGCACGTGCATCGTGCCGCGGCACGGGAGAAAATTCGGTCGCGTCAAAGCCACACGGCGCGATCTCCACGCGCGCCGGGTCGGCTTGGTACAGCGAGACGAGATCTTGCCGGTCTTGCGGGCATTCGGCGATGATCCGCTCGGATTCGGCGACTAGGCGGTCTTCGATCGCAAACCGGTCGTCGGGAAATCCATCGGCTTCCCCTTGATGCAGACGACGCACGCGCCCCAGCGCATGAAAAGTGGTCACGAGCGGCACGCCGCGCCGGGCTTTCACGCGCAACGCCGCGGCGCCTGACATGAAAAAATTCGCGTGCATCAAATCGTAGGGTCGTTTCTGTCGATCGAAGAAGTCGATCAGAAAGTCGCCGAAAGCGTCCATATACGGCAGCAATTTTTCTTTCGGAATACTGCGGGCTGGTCCGGCGCTGACGTGGATGACTCTGACATTTGGAGAAAGTCGGAACACATCGGGCAACAACGGATTGTCTTTTCTCGTGAAGACATCCACTTGATGTCCGATCCGGCCCAGTTGTCTGGCGACATGCGCGACATAGACGTTTTGCCCCCCTGCATCGACCCCGCCCGTCACTGCAAGCGGCGAAGCGTGTTCGCTGATCAACGCGATCTTCAACATCAGGTCCTCCCAGTCGAAAGGTTCGCGAGGCTTGCTAGGCTTGCGGGGCTCGTGCAACAAGCAACCGTCAGCAGCAGGAAAGCAGCAGTCGCGGAAGCGGGCCATGCGTGCGGCCTTACTAGCAGTCAGCGTGCCTGCACGGCCGCTCTGCCTCTTGCCGCGCCAAAATGGCCGTGGTCAGCGTCGTTTCTTCCCGAGAGCAACGTTGCGTTCGCGGCATTATTACGTTGCGTTTTTATTTCACGCAGGCCTTCACGGCACCGTTCCGACAGACGGTTCTACAACCGCATTGGAAAAATTATCGGGAAGCGGGGCGAAGGAAAGGGGCTTCACCGGCGCTCAGGACTGCTTTTCGCCAATGTAGTTTCATCGAATGCCGATACCGGCGCTGCGCTCTGTTGATCGTCCAGTCGAACCGTTTCCAGCATCGTCCAGACGCGGGATGGAATGGCACGGCGGTGCAGCAGCGCCCAACGCAGACCAAGAAGCGTGTCCCACCCATCCTCGAGCAAGGTGTGATTGCGGCGCATCGCCTGCAGTGCCGTCCATGCTCTGCGTCCGATCGCCCGCAGTGGCAAACGCATGCACGCCACCCAGATCGCATTGCGGGCGAGTAGTTGCCGTCGTCGACGGACATCGCGAAGCGGGGAAGGGCAATGCCGCAACGTCAGCATTGGTGCATAAACCAGTTGCCAGCCCCGGGCAAGCAGGTCTAGTGCGACCAGTTCCTCCTCTCCGCCGATGAACAGCCGGGGCGCATAGCCGCCCACTTCGCGGAAAGCGCGGGTGCGGAAAATCGACGCCCCGGCCATATACCCGATCAATGCCGGTCCGGGCAGCCCGGTCGCGTCTAACGGGCTGCGCGCCATAGCGTTGCAGGTAGGATCGACATGGCACTCGGAGGCCGGTTCCGCGTCGCCGACAATCACCTTGGCGCTGAGCGCTGCCACGTGCGGGTAACGATCCATGAGCGGGACGGCTTGGGCCAGCGCGTGTTTTTCCCACCAGGTGTCGTCGTCGCAAAAGGCGACATAATCGGTCGTCACCCGCGCGACGCCCAGATTGCGACCGGCGGCCCCCAGATTTTCCGGGACCGCCACCACTTCGACTGCTTCGAATCGACGCCTTATCGTTTCGACTGTGTCGTCGGAGGAGCCATTGTCGACAACGATAATCGGCACGGCCGGACACGTCTCGTGCAATTTCGAGAGCGTTCGACAGACTTCCGCAACGCGATTGTAGGTGAGGACTACAATCGACACGCGCGCCGTCGTCTTCATGCGCCGACGGCCGCGGCCTGATCGTCCGCGAACAAGTGCCAGTAGTGCTCCGGTTGCGCCACGTCCCCATAGCCGGAGGGCCCGAACGCACGCAATTGGCTGTCGTATGCGGCCACGGCTTCACGCTTCGACAGTGCCTGGGCATCCAATACGGAGAGGTGGCCGCCGGTGGCAGTGCCGTGCACGAAAGCGGGCGTGGCACAGATTTGATGGTCGAGCAGTCCAGCAAGTCTTGCCTGAACCTTGCCGGGCATGCGTCGATAAAGCGCGTCCTCATAAGCAAGCCATTTCAGTGCCGGACGGCGCTTCATGACGCTCAGACAGGCGTCGTGCACGCGCTCGTGGTCCGAATGGAACAGTCCGAGCGGCATCACGACGACCGTAGCGCGAAGCGCGTCGATGGTGGCATCGATCGCGCTCGCGATAGCTTCGCGGGAGGGGGGGGCACCGACTCCGGCCTGCACATACTGGTCGTCATAAAAACCGAGTCGGATGGCCTCGACGCCAAGCCGTTCAAGCGCGGCATCGTCTTCTCGTTCGCGGATGCACATCGCGTCGGCGCTCGTGCGGAAGCCGCAATCGCGGTCCCATGCCGTTAGCACATCCGGCTGACCGGGCGAGCCGGACGCCGCGGGCGAACCCGTCAACACGGTGACGACCGCGGCGTCGTCGTGTGCTGCGAGGAGCGCTCCGCAACTGAAGACCGCATCGTCGTAATGAGGGGAAACGATCAACAGGCGTTCGGAGAATTCGGCCATAGCATCGGTTCGAAAGCACAAAGTGCGGAAGCGCCGGCCTGCCGCACTGTCAGCGGGACCCGGTTTGGCGAGCAGCGATTTCCGGTAGCAATCCGCATGCCGCATGTTGCACTTTCTCGCGCGCTATCGTGGCGCGCGCATTTTTCGTCCCGATGTCCGCCTCCGATTGCGCTTCATTGCGCGCGCCTGTTGCCGCCGTTTCGTCCCGAAGCGTTACGCGAACGGCTAAGTCTGGTCTGGCGCCCGGTGGGGGGCCGGAACCTCTCCCAGGATCGTCGCGGCGAGCCTGGGGTCATAGCTCGAATGAATATGCGTGCGCGTCTTCTCGGGCCGGGCAAACCGGTAAGCCTGGCGTAACGCCAACGCCGCCTCGTGGAAACCCGACAGTATCAATTTCTGCTTGTTCGGATAGGTTGCAATGTCGCCGACCGCGAAGACGCCAGGGAGCGAAGTCTGATATCCGGACGTCTCGACGGTCGCTTTGCCTGCCACGATGTCCAACCCCCAATGGCCCAGCGGCCCCAGGCTCGCGACGAGGCCGTACAACACGACCAACTGATCGATCGGCACGCGTTTATCGCCGTCGCGTTGCTTCAGGGTCAGGGCGGTGAGGCGTGGAATGCCCGTAGTGGCATGGCTGTCGCCATCGTCGTCGGTCTCTAACCCACCGATGGTGCCGATCTCGAGTGTGATCGATCCATCGGCAACGGCATCCCGCAGCGCATTGACCGTCGCGTCGGCAGCGCGAAACACGTCGCGGCGGTGAATCAGCGTAACGCTGGACGCGACCTCGCGCAACGCGAGCGCCCAATCCAATGCCGAATCGCCGCCTCCCGCCACGGCGACTCGCGTGCCGCGAAGCGTTTCGAGTTGTCTGACCGCGTAGTGGATCGAATGTCCTTCAAAACGTGCGGCGTCATCGACGGCGAGACGCTGCGGCACAAATGCGCCGTTGCCGCCCGCGATCAGGACCGCGGCCGCATCGAAGACGAGACCCCGATCGCTCGTGACGATAAAGCGGCCGTCGGCGTGACGCGTCAAGGTTTCCGCGCGTTGTCCGAGGTGGATCGGCGCGCCGA
>CAWUJR010000307.1:0-5108 GCA_963922375.1 uncultured Robbsia sp. | reverse complement strand
CGCCACCAGAGCGCCAGGCCGACCACGCACGAATAGCCGACGAAAAAGACGATCAGGATCTGCCGGTATTGCTTGACGCTCGACAGAAAGATGACCGCAATCCAGATGTTGCTGACGACGACAAAGCCGACCACCATCAACACGCGATAGACCAGCGGCGTATGCCGAAACCCGGTCAACATCGCAACGACGCTCAGTACGCAGGCCATGATCGATGACACGAGGATCACAGCGTTGTAATTCGACAGCACGAGGTCGATGCGCTTCTCGAACAGACGGTCAGAAATGAAACGCGTAAACGACAGTTGCAGCGGCCCGGTCAAAATCAAGCTCAGCGCGATCAGGTAGGTGACAGACACCTGGAACTGAATGATCGCGACCTTCGGCAACACCGTCGCGATACTCAGCAAGCCGATGATCAGGATGCCGAAGATCGAGAGAATCAGCGGCCCTGAGCTGATCATGCCGGCGTACGCATACGCGCGGGCCACGCCGACCAACGTATCGCGACGCAGGATCTTGCGTAATTCGAAGCCAATACCGGCCATCAGTGTTTCTCCCGAACCGTGCCGTGGTCGACCGGGCAGCGCGCGGGGCTGTCGCCGCGCGCGAAACGATTCGAGTCCGGTGCGGCCGACAGTCGATCGTACAAGTCGCGGTAACGGCCGACCATCTGTGCTTTCGTGTAATACCGACGAACGCGCGTCAGCCCTGCCTGCTGCGCGGCATCCCACGTGGCATCGTCGGACAACAACGACAGCACCGCTTGCGCAAACGCGGCGGGATTGGCGATGGGGACGACCATGCCGGCAACGCCGATTGCGCGGTCCTCTTCATCCACGCCTTCGATCAACTGGCGGCAGGATCCGACATCGGTCGTGATCGACGGCACGCCGGCAGCAAACCCTTCGAGCACGACCAAGGGCAGCGCTTCGCTGATCGACGTCAACGCAATGATGTCGACCTTCGGCAACATGTCGTCGATCCGCTGGAAGCCGAGGAATTTGACGTGATGCTGCAGCCCCAGACTCTCGACCAATGCGCGACACTCGATCGCATACGCCTGGTCCTCTTCCTCAGGGCCGATGATCCACCCTTCGATATTCGGCAACGTACGCGAGGCAATAAAAATCGCACGGATGAAGGTCTTGATGTCTTTGATGGGCACCACACGACCGATCAACGAGACGATACGATGCGGGCCTTTTTGCCGTTGAGCGACCAACGGTGCCAATCCGTCGACGTCGATGCCGTTCGGGATGCTTTGCGTGCGTTCAGCTTTTGCGCCGTCGGTGATCTGCCGCAAACGGTTCGCTTCATAGAGCGCGATGATGTCGTCGGCCGCGTCGTAAGCCAGCTTGCCGATCGCTTCGAAGAAGCGTACCCACAGTTCGCGAAAATAACTGACACGGGAGATGTCGCGATCGAACATCCCCCGGTTGTCGCGAATCCACTGACTCTGCAACAGATCGATCTTCCGTTCCTTCGTGTAGATGCCATGCTCGGAAATCAACAACGGCCGCCCGGTGCGATGATGCATCAACGCACCCAGGAAGCCGGCATAGCCGGTGGAGACGGTGTGATAGACCTTGGCCGGTATCAGCCCTTGCGCCACACGCGCGAGCAACCACAGCGGCTTGTGCATGATTCGCACGGTCCAGAAGTAGTCGGTGAACGAGGGGTCCGTGCAGAACTCCTGATAGCGCTCGACGATGGTCTCCCAGGCACGTCGACTCGTGAGGAATTGTTCTTCGCTCAGCGCACCATTCTCGCCGAGCATCGGCAGCATTTCTGCCATCAGCTTGCCGATGTCTGCGCCGCTGCGTGGATCGCGCAACGCATCATGCAGCGCAGCCGAACGGGCAAATGCTTCTGCGTCGCCTTCGATCGAATGCGACTGCGCCTGGTCGGCAAACGCCTGCTCGTACAGGTAATGCATTTCGAGATGGACGACGTTGTCCGGCAATGCGTAGGCGGCCGCACCATAGTCCTGGATGCGGCTACCAATGAAGACGATCGCAAAGCGGATGGTCGGAAATGCCTTGATCATCTCGTTGACCCAGCTCGATACGCCACCGCGCACGAACGGGAACGTGCCCTCTAACAGCAGGCAGACATCGGCATCGGTAGCACGTCGCTCAGTAAGAGGTTTCATGATGACCAATATCGGAGAACCGGGCTGAGCACCGGTGAATACGCGGCGTTACCAAGCGACGCCAACAGCGCTCGGATCGCGTCGTAATCGCCGTGAAGGAAATCGGCTTCGGCCAACCATGGCACGAGCCGCTCGCGTGGAAAACCGAGTTCCAACGCACGCGATAGGAAGGTCTGCGCTTCGTCCGGCTTGCCGGCAGCGAGCGCCAACCGCCCGCGTGTGACCCACAAAGCGGCGTCGTTACTGTCGGTCTCGAGAGACGCCTGCGCATAACGATCCGCCTGCTCGACCGTGTATTTATAGACCGCGCCCTGCACGAGGTTCTGATAGGTCAGTTCGAAATAGAGTTCTGCCAGCAGCCGGTTCAATGCATGTCGCTCGTTTTCTTTGCCAGTGGTTTCGAGCTTTTTGCTGGTCTGTACGATTCGCTGCATGATCTCGTTTTCCGCCTGATCCAACGTGCCATACGCGATCAAGCGCACGTCTTCAAGTGGATCGGCCAGCAATTCGCGCAGCAATGCGCTGGTGTTGCGCGTGGGCATGCGCTGAATCGCGACCAGTGCGGACAAGCGGTCGGACGCCGGCACCTGCGTGTTTGCGACGCGCGCCTGCAGCCGTGCGCCGCCACCATGGGAGACGCGCGAGATCAGATAAGCGACGAATTCCGGACGCGGGACATGAACAACGTCATCGCTGGGTTGCTTGCCGGGAAACCATTCGGCCCATAAGCAACTAAACAGGACGACCAAGCCGCCCAAGACCGGCACGAATGTGCACAACAACCAGAGCAGCAGTACCGTCATCTTGCGCGGCTTCTGGTATTCATGCGGTAACAGGCACCAGCAAATATGTGCTTCCGCAAGGCCGGCAATCGCCTGAAACAACAGGAACAGAAGAAACGGGTCGATCGTACTGCCAGGGTGCGCCAGCGCTGCGATCGCGAAATACTGCGCGACGGCACCGATCAGTACGGCCAGCGCGACCAGAAGCCCCGCCGCGAGCTGCGTAACGAGAGGCGCGCCGGGACGCGTGGACGGAGGCAGTGGCTTAGACATCGATGCCGCTACGTTGCAGTAGCCGTTTCAACGCGCCGGCAGGATCGGCACCGTCGAGCACCACCGTATGCACGGCGATACGCGAGCGCTCGAAGTCGGAATTGAACTGCGCCGCCAGGCTGGATTCGATGCGGGCGAGATACCCGCCTACGCCGGCGGCATCGGTCGCCGGCATAAGGTTGACCAATACCGAATACCGGTCGTTACGCACCGCCCACAGTACATCGAGGGAACGGCGTCGGCGCATCACGTGCTCGAACAGCGAATCGCCTGCTTCGTCGTGCGGAAACACTAGCGCGACCAGCGACGATGCGACATCAGCACGCTGGCGCAGACGCGTCAGCCGGCTCATGTCCAGCGCGAATTCCGGCGGGCACTCCGGCAACGCGCCGACGATCTCTCGCACCATGCCGGAGTGGCCCACGCCATCGGCGTAATAACTCAACAGCACGAGCAACAACTGCAAATTGTCGAAGTTCAACGACAGGAACGGCATGCGCTTGACGATCAGCAGCGCGCGCAGCTCGCCATCGGCCGAAAGCAATGGCGCGCAGACGAGATATTCGCTCGCAGGCTGTGCCGCTTCGACGTTTTTCAGATGCGCGACGCCCATCGTTTCGATCGCGTGCGTGATGAGGGGATCGTCGCGCTTCAGCGGAAACGGATCGCCGATCTCAGCGGCCGGCGTATCGCCGACACGCCAGGCTTTGACCGGATAGAGCGCTGCGACTTCCAACTGGCAAGCGCGGCCGATGAATTCGAGCAGACCGTGTGCGGCACCCAATGCGGGGCCTGCCTTACCGCTCGCATGCGCGGCGGTTTGCTCGCTATCGCCTGCAATCGACAAGCGCCGCAATTCCAGGATAGCGTCGCGCAGCGTCGTCGGCTTCGACAATAAGTCCTTTTCCAGGCGCTCGTGCGATAGGCGCAGCAGGTAGTGGCTGTCGGTCAAAGCGACCAGACGGTCGTTCAGGTAGTTGTTGAGCGCCGTCGTATGCATCGCGCGACTGCCCCAGGTGTCGCCGAAATGCCCGGCGATGATCGTCTGGATCAGCCCGCCCGCAAAATACATCGACGGCCACGCGCTAGCGGAGGGATAAAACAGGTGCCAGGCACCCAACATCAAACAGCCGCACAGCAGCGCGAGCAACGTGCCGTAGCGCAGCGCCAGCAACAACGGCACCAGCCAGAACCATGGGAAGCCAGTGTGCAGCAATAACGGGTCGGTTGGCACCAGCACCCGACAGATGACGAACGCGACGACGACCAGCGCCACGCTTTCGAGAACCGCGAAAGGCCGTGCCACCGCAGGGGCCAGAAGACGGCGAATCCTGCCCAGATTGCCGTACGGGTTCGCCTTGCGAAGTTGCGATGTATCTTGGACGGCAGCGCCGGCGACGGTTTTCACAGCCTTTCCTCTCTATCTAGCGTTACCGACGCACGGCCAGCGGCGCCAGCACCTTGCCGATCAGCGTGTTCGCGACATTGGCAAGGCCCGAGCGGCTCCAGCCGGAACGGCTACCGGTGCCGCTCCAGACCACCTTGCCACTACTGACATCGGTCAACTCGAACGTGACCCCGACCACCGGCTCGCCATCCACACCCGTTTTGTAGCGCCACTCTTCCACCGCGCCGGACAACACATACCGCGCCTGCTGCGAGCGCGCCCAGGACAGCGAGGCGTCAGCACTCGTGCGAGCCGTGGTGTCGAACATCGCGTTGCGGCGTGCGTCATCGGGGGCGACACGAACGTCGGCAATGCCATTGTGGCGCAACACGTTCACCGCGATCGATCCCGCACTCATTCCGGCGTCCGGCGTTTCGGTAAAGTTCGCGATCGACGCGACGGCCACCTTGTCGGTTGCCGACAACGCCGGCGCACCGGTCTGGCGAACCGT
>CAWUJR010000306.1:0-5119 GCA_963922375.1 uncultured Robbsia sp. | reverse complement strand
GACGATTGCCAGCGCCGACAATGCGGCCGCCGTCATCACCTGCGCACCGCCGGCACCACCGCCTAGCCGCAACAGCCCCGCCGCCAGGAAGCCGAGTGCAATCATCAATAAATAGAACGTACCGGACATCAATTCGATGACCAGCAATACCCCGGCACCCACCCACCAAAACCAGGCTCCCGGATCGGATAGAACGGAGAGCCAGTGCGGATCCATGCTTTTCTCCTGACGAAAAAAAACACACTGGTCGTCATACCAGTGTGTTTTATATCACCTTTCTCTTCGCTTACACATCAGACTGATCTGATGACAGCATGGACAAGCAGGCGCGGGCGTCGCGTCTCTCGGCCGGTACTGGCGTATGCCTGATGCAGAGTCGGGGGGTTAAGCGACGACTTCGGTGCGGCCCGATTCGAACAGGAACCATGTGCGGCGCTCGGCCTCATCGATCCAGTTTTCGAGCAGGCTGGCCGTGGCCACATCGCCCTTCTCGTCGCACAGCTCATGCGTCTCACGCATGAAACCGGCCAAGCGGGCGTTGTCTTCGCGCAGCTCGGCCAGCATGTCGGCCGGCGTCACGAATTCCGCGTCGTTATCCGCAATGCGCTGAAGTTTAACGATTTGCCCCGTCGAGTGCAGCGTGATGCCGCCGATCTTACGGACGCGCTCGGCAATCGGATCGGTCATCGCGAAGATCTGATCCGACTGTTCGTCGAGCAGCAGATGGTAATCGCGGAAATACGGACCCGACATATGCCAGTGGAAGTTCTTCGTTTTCAGATAGACCGCGAAGGTATCGGCCAGCAGCGCATTCAGCTCGGCCGAAATGTCGCGTACCGCGTCTTCGCTCAACCCGCTGGGCGTGCTCAACGGGGCCTTGCGTTTGGTGACTGCTTTTTTACTTTCTTTCATACGAACTTCTCCTTTTTGAGCCTGGACAGGCCCGCTTATCGGGCCGTGCCGGGTGTCTGACGGAATCCGTTGATAATGACATAGTGCCGGGCCGCAAAAATACAAGATCGACAGCCCGCAAAATAGAGGTATTCAGCATAAAAAATGGGCGCCCCGCTCATCGACCGGACGCCCATTTACTTTACCTCAGCCTACACGCGCGCGTGACCGCATGCGTTACGACGAGGTCACAGCACCTTCGCCAACGCCTTCCAGGTGTCCACGACCGTGTCCGGATTCAGCGAGATCGACGCAATCCCCTCCTTCGCGAGCCACTCGGCGAAGTCAGGATGGTCGGACGGGCCTTGGCCGCAAATACCCACGTATTTGCCCTTCGCCAGGCACGCGCTGATCGCACGCTTCAACATGAAGCGCACGGCCGGATCGCGCTCGTCGAAGTCCTTCGCCAGGAGTTCCAGGCCGGAGTCGCGATCGAGTCCCAACGTCAGTTGCGTCAAGTCGTTCGAACCAATCGAGAAGCCGTCGAAGTATTCGAGGAATTCGTCCGCCAGGATCGCATTCGACGGCACTTCACACATCATGATCAAACGCAGACCGTTGACGCCGCGCTTCAGACCGTACTTCTCCAGCAACGCGACCACCGCTTGCGCCTGACCCAGCGTACGCACGAACGGCACCATCACTTCGACGTTCGTCAGGCCCATTTCCTCACGCACCCGCTTCAGTGCACGGCATTCCATCTCGAATGCCTCGGCAAACGCTTCGGAGATGTAGCGCGATGCGCCACGGAAACCCAACATCGGGTTTTCTTCGTCCGGCTCGTAGCGCGTACCGCCAATCAGCTTCTTGTACTCGTTCGACTTAAAGTCGGACAGACGCACGATCACCGGTTTCGGGTAATACGCCGCACCAATCGTCGCGATCCCTTCGGTCAACTTGTCGACATAAAAGGCACGCGGCGACGCGTGACCGCGTGCGACGCTTTCGACCGCCTTCTTCAGGTCCGCATCGACATTCGGATAGTCGAGAATCGCCTTCGGATGCACGCCGATGTTGTTATTGATGATGAATTCGAGCCGCGCAAGCCCCACGCCGGCATTCGGCAACTGGCTGAAATCGAACGCCAGCTGCGGATTGCCCACATTCATCATGATCTTGACCGGGATCTCCGGCATCTCGCCGCGCTCGACCTCGGTCACTTCCGCTTCGAGCATGCCGTCATAGATGCGGCCCTCGTCGCCTTCCGCGCACGAGACCGTCACCAATGCGCCGTCTTTCAACAGATCGGTCGCGTTACCGCAACCCACCACGGCCGGCACACCCAACTCACGCGCAATGATCGCCGCGTGGCAGGTACGGCCGCCGCGGTTCGTCACGATCGCCGCCGCCCGCTTCATCACCGGCTCCCAGTTCGGGTCGGTCATGTCGGCCACCAGCACGTCGCCCGGTTGCACGCGGTCCATTTCGGACGCATCGCGCACCACGCGGACCGGACCTGCCCCGATCTTTTGACCGATCGCACGGCCGGTCACCAATACCGGCGCATCGCCTTTCAGACGGAAGCGCTGCTCGGCCTTACCGGCAGACTGACTCTTCACCGTTTCAGGACGCGCCTGCAGAATGAAGATCTTGCCGTCGCGGCCGTCTTTGCCCCACTCGATGTCCATCGGGCGACCATAGTGCTTCTCGATGATCACCGCGTATTTCGCGAGCAGGATCACGTCTTCATCGGTGATCGAGTAGCGATTGCGCTGATCATTCGGCACATCGACGGTCTTCACGCGACCTTCTTCGCCCGGCTGCGTGAATTCCATCTTGATCAGCTTCGAGCCGATCGAGCGACGGATGATCGGATAGTGGCCGTCGGCGAGCGTCTTCTTGAACACATAGAACTCATCCGGGTTGACAGCGCCCTGCACTACGGTTTCGCCGAGACCATAGCTCGATGTGATGAAGACGGCTTCGCGGAAACCCGATTCCGTGTCCAACGTGAACATCACGCCGGAAGCGCCCACGTCCGAGCGTACCATCCGCTGCACGCCGGCCGACAACGCGACTTCCGCGTGTTCGAAACCCTTGTGCACCCGGTACGAGATCGCGCGATCGTTATACAGCGAGGCGAACACCTGCTTGATCGCGATCAGCACCGCGTCGATTCCCTCGACGTTCAGATAGCTTTCCTGCTGACCGGCAAACGATGCATCCGGCAAGTCCTCGGCGGTCGCCGACGAGCGCACCGCAAACGACAATTCCGCCGGCGAGCTGGCGGTCAGGATGTCGAACTGCGCGCGAATCTCCTTCTCCAACGCTGGTTGCAGCGGTGCGTCGATGATCAATTGGCGAATTTCCTTGCCCGCGATCGCCAACGTTTTGACATCGTCGACATCCAACGAGGTCAACCGGTCCGCAATACGTGCGGTCAGGTTGTTGTGATGCAGGAAATCGCGGAACGCCTGCGCCGTGGTCGCAAAACCGGTCGGCACGCTCACGCCCGCATCCGCCAATTGGCTGATCATTTCGCCGAGGGAAGAATTTTTGCCCCCGACCGTATCGACATCGCCCATTCGTAGCTGCTCGAACGGGACGACCAAAGCGTCGCCTGCTCCTTGTTGAGTGGTTTGCGTCATGTGAAGCCCCTAAGTTGAAAAGAAATCTTTGTCGCACGGTGGGCCAGGCGACGAATGCATCGGTCAACGCGGGTCTCGAAGAACCGGGCGTTCGTACCGCACATCGTCGCATCGCGTGCAACCTGTTGGATAAGCCATCGTGCGTTGAAGAGGGCAGAGACGCGGGCGGAAGCGCCAGCACACGTCAGCGAGCGCCCCGTACTACGTGCGCTCCAGCACAATTGCTTATCGAACAGGTTGTCGCTATTCTACCGTGGGCGTGGCCCGCATGCGCTGTCAGAACCGACAAGAATCGTTACAAGATGCGTGCTGCCGCGCATAGACTGCATCGCGTTTCACCGACTATCCAACCGACCATCACCATGCAGCCTACCGTTTATGTCGTCTCCGACGGCACCGGGATCACCGCCGAGACGTTTGCCCACTCGATCCTGTCGCAATTCGATATCAAGTTTCGTCTGGTGCGAGTGCCGTTCGTCGACGATCCGGAGAAAGCGTACGCGGCGGCGCGCGAAATCAACAATGCGACGGCCTCCGACGGCAAGCGCCCGATCGTGTTCACGACCTTGGTCGATAGCGTGTCGAATGCGATCGTGAAAGGCGCGAATGCATTGGTGCTGGATATGTTCCAGACCTTCGTGGAGCCGTTGGAAAACGAGTTGGGAATCAAGTCTAGCCACGAGATCGGGCGCGGCCACAAGAAAGCCGATACCGACGAGTACAAGAACCGGATCGAGGCGATCAACTACTCGCTCGAGCACGACGACGGCCAATCGAATCGTAACCTGGCCGAAGCCGATGTGATTCTGGTTGGCGTCTCCCGATGCGGCAAGACACCGACGAGCCTGTATTTAGCGATGCAATACGGGGTAAAGGCAGCAAATTACCCACTGATCCCCGAAGATTTCGACCGGCGCAAACTGCCGAGCGGTCTGGCGCCGCATAAAAGCAAGCTGTTCGGCCTGTCGATCGACCCGGCGCGTTTGTCCGAAATACGCAACCAACGTCGACCGGGCAGCAAATACGCGGCGATCGAGAGCTGTCGTTATGAAGTCAGTGAGGCCGAGAGCATGATGCGCCGCGAGGGCATTCGCTGGCTGTCGTCGACGCATAAGTCGATCGAGGAAATTGCGACGACGGTGCTGCAGGAAATCAAGATCGACAAGCCGGTGTATTGAGCTGGCGATTCTGTTCGAACAGGCACACCGCGGCGGCCGCAGCGACGTTCAACGATTCGATCCGACCTGGCTGCGGGATCGTCAAGCGGTGCGCGGCGCGGGCGCGCCAGCCGTCGGATACCCCAGCGCCCTCATTGCCGAATACCCACGCGACCGGCTCCCGCAAGTCGCATTCGTAAATCGTCGCGCTGCCATGCGAATCGGTAATCGCGACGGGGACATCCAGTCGATCGGCGAGCGCGTCCGTCTGGATATCTTCGACGATGTGCAGCACGAAATACGCGCCCATCGCTGCACGCAAAACCTTCGTGGACCATGCATTCGCGGTGCCGGGCATGCAAAACGCAAGCGACACACCGGCCGCTGCGGCGCTGCGCAAAATCGAGCCTGCGTTGCCGGCAT
>CAWUJR010000305.1:0-5124 GCA_963922375.1 uncultured Robbsia sp. | reverse complement strand
CGGGGATCGGCGTCGCCGACGACGTGCTGTCGGTGCCGGTGCTTGCGACGGGACCCGGCGGCAGCGTGCCGTTGATTTCCTGCGGGTCGTTGAACACCGCGACCGCCAACACCACCACACTGACGATCAAGCTGCCGAGCAATGCCAGTTGCGGGCGCCGACTCGAAGCGAGCACCGTACGATAGACAAAGGGCAGCACCAACCAGATGCCGAAAATCACCAGCACATCGAAGCGCGGTGCCAGTGCCCAGAAATCGAGCCCGGCTTCCCAGACGCCCCAGACCGTCGTGGCCAGTATCAAAACCGCGTACAGCACCAACGCCGATGCGTTCTGTTTGAACAACAGAAACGCGACGACCAACATCACGATACCGGTGATCACGTAGTACGGCGAGCCGCCAATGGCGGACAGCCAGACCCCTCCGACAAGCAGATATAGGCCGGTGAGCGCGGCAAACAGCACGCTCAAAAGGCGTATAACGCTAGAGGATGCACTTTTCCCCATGATTAAACCTTTTAAAAAATAAAGTTGTCACAACAAATGCATACCCGGGCTCGGCGACGCTGGCATTGCCGATGTCCGAAGCTGCGAGGCCATAATCAGCAATGCTACGCTGCTTATGGAATTTCTATCTTCGACGAGCATCGCATAAGTCTGTTGCGCTTGCTCGCACTTGATCACACTCTCTCATTAATGCGTCTCTGTTGCCTGCGCTATTGCCTGCGGGCGGCCGCGGCCACTGTTCTCGTCCGTCAGAAGCGGTCGATCATCCCGAATTGCATGCCCCGCACGGTCGCGCCTGGGTACGCAGGCGTCAAACCGGTTACGTTGACGCCGCGCAGCGTCATCTCTGCGTTCGCGCGATTGTTCAGCACTGCTGCGCTCGCGTACAGCATCACACGCGGCGACACGTCGTATTCGCACGCGGCGCTCAACTGATCGGCGTTGTTGTCCCGGCTCGAACGATCGCGCATATAGGTATAGCCAAGCGATGCTCGAAACCGGTTCGTGACCGCATATCGGGCTGACAACGACAGGCCATCGTCGTGGTAGCGGGGGGTGCCGCCGTCGCCGTTGAAGAACGACAGGAACGTGGTGGCCTTGCCGATGCGATAGGAAACGCCGCCCAGATTCGAGCGCAGTCCCGTTGCGCCGGTCGTCTGCTGATGCGCGTACGAGATCCGGAACGGACCTTGTCGATAAGCAAACGTTTCATAATCGCCGCCGAGTCCGTTGCCACTGCTGCTGTCGCGCAATGCCATCATCAGCGTCGTCGAGAAACCGTAAAAATTGGGCGAGATATAAGTGAACGCGTTATTCGTGTAAGGCGTGATCTTCGACAGATTATTCAATCCGGATGCGATCGTGCCGGCACCGAACGCATCCAACTGCCCCTTGAACGGGATGTATATCGGCGAGTACTGCCGTCCTACGCGAATCTGCCCCCAACGCGCACCCAGGCCTACCCATGCCTGCCGGCTGAACAGCGTGCCGGCCGTCGAGAGCGTCCCATCGCCGGAACTGAAGCCGCTTTCGAGATCGAACAGAATCTGGTTGCCCGAGCCGATGTCCTCTGCACCCCGAAATCCGATCCGCGACCCGCGGTAAGCGCCGGAGTCCATGCGGGGCGTCCACGACGAACCCGGATTGGTGATTTCGATGCTGGTGTCGATCACCCCGTACAACGCCACAGAACTCTGCGCGTACGTGGAATCGATTCCAACGAAGCACGAAAAAATCGCCAAGGAAACGTATACGCTATTTCTGGATAAACGGTTGGGCGAGTCAAAAACAGGGTACATGACTTATCAAGGTGGTCCACGCGGCTAACAATGCGCGAAGCGATCATCGCGTCGGCGTGATTGACCGCGACCCAAGCCAATCATCGCAGCATTCGGCAACAGGAGACAGCCACTGTTTTCAGCGCAATAATGAATGCCGCGCGTACTATACAGGAATTTCAATTAGCCCTAACCCGAACCGGTTTTGCCATGCAACAGCCATGCTGGCCAAGGTTCTTCCGGAGCAACAGCCATGCACTCGCCCGCATCGTCCGCGCCCCCATGGTTCCATCGGCGTCCCCGCCGCCAAACGGCTGGCCCCGCCATGTCCCGAGGTCTCTCCGTGCTGCGATTCGTCGTCATGATGGGGCTGACGATGTCGTCGGCCGCCGGCGCGGCGACCGCCACCCAAGCGCAGTCTGCACTTGAAACCCATACCTGGCAAGATCGTGTGCTGCTCGTTTTCGCGCCAAATCCGTCGTCGCAATGGCTCGCCACCCAACGGCAAATCGTCCGCTCGGCCGGATCAGCGTTTGCGGATAGGAACCTCATCGCGGTTGAAGTGGTCGGCGATCAAGTGATCGGCGCCAGCAACACGGCTGCATATCTCAGAAACTTTTACCGCGTGCCGCCCGAGGCCTTCAAGGCACTATTGATCGGTAAGGACAGCGGGGTCAAATTGGTCTCGAGCGAACCGCTGTCCGCCCAGCAGTTGAACGCGACGATCGATGCGATGCCAATGCGCCGTGCTGAGATGAAGGGGCGTTAAGGTCGGGTGCAGACAGGCACAACGACGCGACGGCGGAGACCACTGCGATGTGCCAAAAACCCAACAAATTCCAGTGGTTTGTGCGGTGGAACTCATACGTTCGTTTCATTCCCTGCTAAGCTTGCGGCGTCCTGTCGAAGAGCGAGCTTCACACGGGCGCGCGTGAGCGCGCGATGTCGTTGCCTGATGCCCGCCGCGATTTCTACCGTTAAATCTGACCGTTTGAGCGTCCTCTGTGAAGGCACCGTCCACCGTTTCTCCCTCAATCGACGGCGACAACGTTAAAGTTGTACGCATTCCATCCCTTGCCACGCCGAGCCTCGCCGCAAAGAGCCGGCTGAAATCGTTATTTGTCGGCGATTTGGCGGGGCTCGCAGCCGAAGATGCGGACGACTCGGGTGCAGAGCCCGACGCTTCGGGCCCGCTCAAACCCAGCGATTTGCCGATCGGTCGGCCGCTGGCCTGGCGGGTGGTCGACACCGACGGGACACTGTTGCTCGACGCCGGCGCCGTGTTGCCGACGGCGGCAGACCGCGATTTCCTGTTCGAGCAATTCGAGCCGCAACGCGAAGATATCTCGGACAACTTTGCTGCCCCGGTGGAGAAGAACGACGATAGTCCGAAGGTCATCACATTGGCGGAGATGGGTTTGACCATCGGTTCGCGGCTCGGTGTGCGTGGCGTGGTCGACGGCGTCCACACCACGTATGCGAGCCGGATGATCGGACTGACGCCGAACGAACTGATTTTCATGACGATGCCGACCTCGAGCGTCGGGCGTCTCTCGCTCGATCCGCGCGACACGGTCGAAGTGGTCGCCGTGTCCGCGCGGGCGGTATATTTGTTCACCTGCTCGGTCGAAAGCGTGTGTCCTGCGCCCTACCCGTATGTGATCTTGTCGAAACCCCGCATCATTCGGCGACTGCGCGAGCGGCGCGCGGAGCGGATCAAGACACGCTTTCCCGTGATTTTTTCCGGGACGCCGAGCGAGGGTGCCCCGGTGAGCGGTCTGGGTATTGCCAACGACATTAGTGATCTTGGCATGGCGCTGTCCACCTCATCGGAGATCGGCAACGTCGGCGACTGGCTCAAGGTCCGGTTCTATTTGGACATGCATTCCACCACACTCTGCATCGAAGCCGATAGCGAAATTCGCAACGTCAAAGCGACAGATGCGGACACCGATGGTCGCCTCAGCTTCGAATACGGTCTCGAATTTGCAGAACTCCCGTTGGAACAACGTCATGGCTTACGCAATTTCGTGCTGAGCCATCGAAGCCTGGGCTAAGCCGCTACCCGCTAGGAAAGGTCCCGCTGATCATCGTTCAAATCGACGAGGTCCTTTTCCATGAAAACGCTGAGCGGATCCGCTACGTAATCGGCGAACGGTGCACGGTCTCGATATCCGGATCGACGGTACAGGTGCAGCGCAGCGGCGCTATGGACGCCCGTCTCCAATCTCAGCCACCGGATGCCCTCCCCCCGTGCGGTCACCTCGAGCGTGCTCAAGATCGCCGAAGACAACCGCTGTCCGCGCGCGATCGGTTCGACCCATATTCGCTTCACTTCAGCCCAGTCACCGTGCAACACGATCGCGCCGGTACCAATCGGCGTGCGCTGCGCATCGCGGGCGACAAAGAAGCGAACCGTCGGTGCTCGCAACCCGTCCAGAGACAGATGATGGTTGCTCTCGGCGGGATACATCGACGCCGATTCGATTTCGCCATGCTGAAGCAGGATCGTGACGTCCGCTTGAGCGGGATCTTCCAGTAAGATATCCAACGACTAACTCCGCAAGCAAAGGGAATGGACAGAGGTGTCTCAGGGACGCTTTCAACCTACCGGCGAAAGGGACGGTCAAACAACGTGGTTCGCGTTCAAGAAAGGAGCGATGGCAAGTGGATGTGACGTTAACCGCCACAACGCGCGATGACGCGGAGCAACTGGCGCAGATGCGTATTGCGGCGATGTGCGAAAGCCTCGAGAACATTGGCCGATTCGATCCGGAGCGGGCTCGACGCCGGTTCCTGGATACGTTCGAGCCGAGTATCACTCATTTTATCGACACTGACGGCGAGCGCGTCGGTTTCGTCGTCGTCAAGCAGAGCACGGCGACGATCGATCTAGCGCATCTCTACATTTTGCCGCAGCACCAGGGTCGCGGTATCGGCACCACCGTGCTGCAAACGGTTTTCGCGCAGGCAGATGCGCAGTCGATGATCGTGACGGTGGGCGCATTGAAAGACAGCGCATCGAATCGTTTCTATCAGCGCCATGGTTTTATCGAAACCGCGCGTGCCGAATGGGACATCTATTATTCACGACAGCCCATCCATTGACGATGAAAGCCGTTCAACATACCGATGCCGCCATTATCGGCGGAGGCATTCTGGGCTTGTCGCATGCGTATGCGTTCGCGACGCGCGGCTTGCGCGTCACGGTATTCGAACGCAGTGGCACGCCGCTGGGTGCTTCGATACGCAATTTCGGGATGATACTGGTAACAGGGCAACCGCCTGGCACGATGCATCGTCTGGCACGGGCCTCGCGCCGGATCTGGCAAGCGTGGGCGC
>CAWUJR010000304.1:0-5128 GCA_963922375.1 uncultured Robbsia sp. | reverse complement strand
GATCCGGCTTAACAGGGGTGGCATCAGCGCCAAAAACGTCGCGGTGCCCTTCTCCGAGACGCCAAGGCAGCCGGATGAACGGCGGAACACACGCAGCGCGCGTCAGTGACGCGCGCTGCTGTCCGCTGCTCCCCCGTTATTCCTGAATCACATTCAACACCTCATAGCACGCACCCATCGTGTGATAGTCGGTCTTGCCCGCAGGGCTCTTCAGGTCGTCGATCTTGCTGTTATCGCGCCGCAGGATGCGGAACCAGGCACCATAGCGGTGGTCGACGAAGTGCGTCCACGCGTAGGCCCACAAGCGCTGATAGTCGTCCCAGTAACGCGTCTCACCGGTGCGATCCGCCAGTAACGCTGCAGCCGCGATCGCTTCTGCTTGCACCCAGAAGTACTTGTCGGTGTCGTAGAACCCGCCGTCCGGATCCGTGCCGTACACCAGTCCACCGTGCTCCGCATCCCACGCCAGCGCCATCGCTTGATCGAACAGGTCTTTCGCGCGTGTCAGGTGCCAGTCAGCGGGTTGATGCCGATCGAGAATCAACAGCAACTTCGCCCATTCGATCTGATGCCCCGGCTGAAATCCCCATGGTCGGAAAATATTCGTGCGATCGCCTTTGTTATAGTCCCAGTCGACGGACCAGTCCGGACGATAGTGCTCCCAGACCAAACCACCGGTCAGGGCCGCCTGGCGATTGACCATGTGATCGGCGAGCAACGCCGCTCGGTCGAGGTAACGCGCTTCGCCGGTCGCCTCGAACGCGGCAAGCAGCGCCTCGCAACTGTGCATATTCGCGTTTTGCCCGCGATAGTCGCTCAACACCCAGTCCGCACTGGCTTCGTCGGCGTACAAGCCGAAGTCTGGTTGCCAGAATCGGCGCTCCATCAGGTCCCACGTTTCGGCCAGTCCATCGCGCGCGGATTCGACACCCGCTTCGATGCCCTTTGCATACGCGAGCATCACGAATGCCAAGCCATAGCAATGGTTCGTCGCATCGGTCACCCGGTCGCCCTCGAGCGTCCACGCATAGCCACCGGTGTCGGGTTGCCGATGTGTGTCGCGGAGATAACTGAGTCCGTGGAGCACGCCGCCGCGAAACTCGTCGGAACCGAATTGCCGGTAGGCCATCGCATAGTTGAAAACGAACCGGGCGCTGCTGACGAGATGGCGGCTGGTGCGGTCGTAGATCGTGCCGTTATCCTTGAAATAGTGAAAGAATCCGCCCTTCGTATCCATGCAATTCGGATGGTAGAAGTGCATCGTCTGCGCAACGTGCGAAATCAAGGTCTCCCGGCGACGAAAATCAGGCATTGCCGAATGGGTTTCGGTCATATTGTGTCTCTCCTCCATAGATCGGTGGCAGCGCGCAGCGCGGTCTTCAGCTCAGTCCCACGCTCAGTCTCACCATTTAAGTAAGCCAATAACCGCCACGGGCGGCTACCGGCGGCGGCAATTGACGCTCGCCGAGCATTTCGAGCAGCGAGCGCTCAACCGTACGGCTGATCGCGTCCAGGGCCAGATCGTTCGGTGCGATACCGAACGGTTCCTCGAGTTCGCTGGCGATCGCGTTGAGCGCCATGAACGCGTAGGCGATGAACACCGTAATGATGGGCGTGGCGAAGCCAATGCTGCTGACCAAGCCGAACGGCAGCAACACACAATAAAAATAGACGGTGCGGTGCAGTAGCACATCGTACGAGAACGGGATCAAGGTGTTGTTCAGACGCTCGCAGCCGCCGATCAAGTCGGAAAGCGCCCCCAGCCGGGCGTCTATCGCCTGCGACAGCATATCGCTAACGACCCCGGCCTCGCGCATCGCTCTGAGTTCCGCCCCAAGCAAGCGTATCACCGCTACCGGTCGATATTCGGTCGCCGATATCTGGTCGGCCCATTCGGGCGGTAATAAGCGATTCAGGTCGGAACGATCGTCCGAACTGCGCAATTGATGTTTCAGGCTGTACGAAAACGCGATCAGCAGCATCACGAAACGACGCAGGCGCGGATCGTCCTGATGCAACGACGTCAGGCTCATCACCTGCCGCGCCAGCACACGCGTGTCGTTCAACACCGCGCCCCAAAGCTTGCGCCCTTCCCAGAACCGGTCATAACTCGCGGTATTGCGAAATCCGACGAATATGGCCAGCGCGATGCCGATCAGACTGAAAGGCGTCGGATCCAGATGCAATGGGAATGCGCCAAGGAATTGATGCCAGCCGATCGCGATCAACGACATCAAAAAGACGAAGCTCATCGGTGGCAGCACGGTCGACAACACCGATCCGTGCCAGATGAACAACATTTTGAACCAACTCAGCTTCGGTCTGACGATCACGTTAGGAAAGTATGAGAAAAGTTGAATCCGGGATATCTGTATAACGTCCCGCGCCTCCGGTGACTTATCATACAGGGGCGTGTGATCGGTCGAACACCATTACGTCTCAAGATCGGCCGATTGACATCAAATCCATCGACCCAATCGGTCTTTGAGATCGATACGACGGGTGCACTGCGCTCGTACCAACGCTTTTTTTGCGGTGCACGGCGTCTTTGCGACGCCTATTATCGCGTTTGCACATCCGTGCGCATCTTTTGCGTTTGCGTATGTGCGCAACTATCTCTTCTCGATTCAGCGGCGTGTGATGACAACAGACTCGACTACAGACTCGAACCCAGCCCCCAACGCCCTCTCGACCCCGCGCGTGCACGGGGTGATCGACAAATATTGGACGCCGCTCGCGCGCCAGCTTAAGCCTTATGTACCGGGCGAACAGCCGAAGATCGCCGATCTGGTCAAGCTGAATACGAACGAAAATCCGTTCCCGCCGTCACCGCGCGTGATCGACGCGATCCGCGCGGCCAGCGACGCCCGGTTGCGCCTCTACCCGGACCCGGATGCAGGAAAGCTGAAGGCCGCAATCGCCGCGCGCTATGGCGTGACGATCGAACAGGTATTCGTCGGTAACGGCTCCGACGAGGTGCTCGCGCACGCGTTCCCGGCGTTCTTCCAGCAATCGCGCCCCATTTTATTCCCGGACATCAGCTATAGCTTTTATCCGGTTTATTGCGGGCTATATGGCGTCGAACACGAACGCATCCCGGTGACCGCCGCGCTCGAGGTGAACCTGGACGACTACCGACGCGAAAACGGCGGCATCATTCTGGCCAATCCGAATGCGCCCACCGGTGTCGCGAAGCCGCTCGCGCAGATCGAGCAATTGCTGCGCGACAACACCGAATCGGTCGTACTGGTCGACGAGGCGTATGTCGATTTTGGCGGCGAATCCGCCGTGCCGCTGGTCGGCCGCTATCCGAACCTGTTGGTCGTACAGACGCTGTCGAAATCGCGCTCGCTCGCGGGTATGCGCGTGGGTTATGCCATCGGCGACGCCGGGCTGATCACTGCGCTGGAACGCGTGAAAAGTAGCTTCAACTCCTACCCGCTCGACCATTTGGCGCAGGCCGCCGCGCGGGCCGCTATCGAGGACGACGCCTATTTCGCCGACTGTTGTACCGCGATCGTGACGACGCGAAACCGGTTGGTGGCGTCGCTACAGACGCTGGGATTCGAGATCCCGCCCTCCGCTGCGAATTTCGTCTTTGCGCGTCACCCGGCGCACAGCGGCGCGGCATTGCAGGCCGGATTGCGCGAGAACGGTGTGCTCGTGCGCCGCTTCGATGCACCGCGCATTGCCGATCACCTGCGCATCACGGTTGGCACCGATGCCGAATGCGCCCGCCTGATCGAGGTATTGCACACGCTGATAACGACCGCTGTCGCACGCTAAGTCAGGCGCAGATCGATGCTAGCTCATCCTAGCCAATCCATCATGCCGAACGGCGTATGAGCGATCCCGCCACCATCATCGGCATCAGCGCGATGTCGGCGATCCTGTCTTTGATCGTGATGGGATCGCTCGCGCGCAGCCAGATCCCGGGCAGCGTGCAATGGTGTGTGGCCAATGCGCTGCTGGCGCTGGGGATGACGCTGGCACTGGATCGCGGCTATCTGCCGGCACTACTCACCGTACTGGCGGCCAACGGCTGCATCGGTTGGGCCACCGCGCTGCAATACCTCGGCTTGCGGCGATTTTACCGCTTGCCATCCGCGCACGATACGGCGGCGATGGCGCTGTTCTGGTTCGCGATGCTGCTGTCGATCGGCTATTTCACGTATGTCAGCGACCGGTTCGCCGCCCGTGTGGTGGTGTTTTCCCTCTACCACGGGACAATGGTTTTCCTGATGGGATGGACCGTTTGGCGCCATCGCCCTGTCGACCGCCCGAAATATGCCTATCTATTCATGGTGAGCGTCACTGGCTTGAGCACGCTCGTGAATGTGGTCCGAGGGCTCGGCTTCCTGACGGGCCGGATACCCGAAACCTCGCTGATGACACCCACGCCGTCGCACGTGTTTTTTCTCGCGATCGGCACCATGGCCACGCCGGCACTGACGATCGGTATGGTCATGATGGCACACGACCGTATGTCGGCCGCACTCGAACGGCATGCGAATATCGACGATCTGACGAACCTGCTCGGACGCCGGGCATTCATGGCCGCTGCCGCGAATCAGTGCGATCGCGCGAAGCGTCTGGCGCGTCCGTTGTCGGTGGCGTTCGTGGATCTGGATTTCTTCAAGCAGATCAACGACCGCTACGGTCATGCGATCGGCGATGATGTATTGGTCCACTTTGCGTCGATGCTCTCGACCGCGATGCCGATCGGCGATGTCTGCGGACGCATCGGCGGAGAGGAATTCGCGGTACTGCTGCCAGAAACGCCAGCGGCAGGCGCGCGCGATGTGATGGAAACGTTGCGCACGACCCTGGCAGCACGGCCATGCGTGGCAGCCGGCAAGCGCATCCCGTTTACATTCAGCGCCGGCATCGCCCAGTTCGTGCCCGGCGAGCGTTTCGAATCGCTGATGAAGCGTGCGGACGAAGCGCTTTATCATGCAAAGCAGAACGGCCGAAACCAGACCTTACCGTTTATCCATCGGCCCGGCGCCCTGGCTGCGAAGCAGGCCAGCGATGCGATCGGAGCGCGCATGCCGGCGCATGCGGCCGATTCGTCTGACACGGCCAGGACGATAGCTGCAATGGCCCGATCGGCGCAATCGACTGGCTC
>CAWUJR010000303.1:0-5133 GCA_963922375.1 uncultured Robbsia sp. | reverse complement strand
CCGCGCTGGATTACCGCCCGCATCTGCCGGCACGGGCGCTGGCCGAAGGACGGGCACCGACGATTGCGTTGATGGTCGCGAGCATTGCAAACCCGTTCTATCCCGAATTCGCGCTGGCCGTCGAAGCCGCGTTACGCGACTCTGGACGCTTTTTGATCATCTGCAATACGCATGGCGATCCGCCGACGGGTCGCGCTTATCTCGAACAGATCGCGGGTAGTTTGTCCGAAGGCGTGTTGGTGATGAACGCCAATCTGGATCTGGGTGATTTGCACCGTGCACGGCAGCGCGGTGCCCAGGTGGTGTTATGCATGTGGGAACGACCCGACGAGCCACCCGGACTGCCCTGCGTAGCGGTCGATTTTATGCAGGCGGGCATTATCGCGGCGCAGCACCTGCTGGCGCTTGGGCATCGGCACATCGGCGTGATCATCGGTAGCAAAGCCGGCAATATTCATGCGGCGCGCTACGAGGGTTTCGTCCGAACCCTGGGTGAGGCGGGAATCGGTGCAACTGCCTCTGCACCGCTTCGCTATGCGGAAGACACGGCGCAAGGCGGCTATGAGGCGGCGCGCTCGCTTCTGAAAGCGCATCCGGAGTTGACCGCCCTCTTCGCCACCAACGATTTGCCCGCGCTGGGCGCGTTGCATGCGGCGAGCGATATGGGCTTGACGGTGCCGCGTCAGCTGTCGGTAATGGGGCTGACCGATATTCAAATGGCAAGCGAAGCCAGACCGGCGCTGACGACGGTGGCCGTGCCGTTCGTTCAAGCGGCGCACATGGCCGTTGCGTTATTGAGTGAGCTGAGCGAGCTGAACGGCGCGCCGGACGCTTTTTCATCACAGCAGGAGGCTAAGCAAGCGCCGATGCGTATCGCAGACGCGCCACGCTTGGTCGTGCGTGGGTCCACCGCACGTGCACGGGCAACGGACTAGCCCCGCATTGCCCTAAGCACAGCGAGTCGGTGAGCCAATGCGGGCCCATGCATAACTACCCCGAAGCCCGGGTCTCACCATGCTTTTACCATTTCGCGTTGAACGTCGTGCGCAGCTCGTCGATCTGCGCCTCGCTCAGCGGTCCGGGTTTAGGCGACTGCATCATCCATAGCATGGCCGTCTCTTCGAGTTCCTCGAGCGCATACGCTGCCTGCGATACGCTCGCGCCCCACACCACGGGTCCCAAGCGCTCGAGCAGCACGCCGCGCACTTCGTTCGCGAGCGAGCGGATGTGTTCAGCGATCTGCGGGTCGCCGGGCCTGCGGTACGGAATTAACGGAATGTGACCGACTTTCATCACGTAGTACGGCGTGATCGGCGGCAGGATATCGTCCTGTTGCCACACACCCGCCAGTGACAGGGCGACGAGATTCGTCGAATGGGTATGCACGACACCGTGCACCGACGGGTTCGTATCGTAAACATTCCGATGCAGCGCGAGCGTCTTCGACGGCTTGTCGCCGCTGACCCAGTTGCCCGCCCGATCGACCTTGGCGATCGCGGCCGGATCCAGATGTCCCAGACACGCATCGGTCGGGGTGATAAGCCAGCCGTCCTCGAGCCGTGCGCTGATGTTGCCTGCCGAGCCGACCGTGTAGCGCCGGGAATACAGGTCGGCGCCAATGCGCGCGATCTCCTCACGCGCCCGGTTTTCAGCGTGCTGCGCGAGTGACGTTGGCGAATTGGGCGCCAGATGTCGTCCGTCATGCTGTGTGTTCATCGCGACACGGTTCATATCGCCATGTTGTGCGTTGCTGGTTGCGCCGGTTGCATCCGCTGCTGCGCTGCCTGTTACTGTCATTGCGCGTGCTCCGTAAGTTGATCGAGTTGCGTGAGCGCCTTTTCGAAGAAATCCACCGTGCCGAAGTTCCCCGATTTCAAGGCAAGCGCATAACGTTCGCCACCGTTCGATACCGTCCAAGGCACGCCTGGATCGATCTGCGGTCCGATGGTCAGCGCTTCGACGTCAAGCGCGTTGACGATCGATCCGGATGTTTCGCCGCCGGCCACGACGAAGCGCCGCACGCCCTTATCGCGCAGTCGCTGCGCGCATTGGGCCAGCGCATGTTCCACCAGACTGCCCGACGCGGCGGTACCCAACTTCTTTTGCACCGCCGCCACTTCTTCCGGGGCGCTCGTCGCATAGATCAGCACGGCTTCGTTGCCGATGTGCTGTTGCGCAAAGTTGAGCGCTTCGTCGACCACTTTCTGCGAATTCTCGGCCAGCGCCAGCGTGTCCAGCCGGAATGCGGGGCGACCGCTTTCGCGCCAGTGCGCCACCTGTCCTTGCGTCGCGCGTGAACAGCTGCCGGCGAGCACCGCCGACAATCCGTCGACAACAGGTAAGGTCTGCGCAGCGCCACTGTCCGGCAACAAGCCTGCCCGCGCGAAATTACCCGGCAAACCGAGCGCCAGTCCGGAGCCACCGGTCAACAGCACATCTTTCGCGCACGCTTCACCGAGCTTATAAAGGTCGGCATCAGAGATGGCATCCGCGATCGCCAGACGCACACCGTCGGCCTGCAGCTTGGCCCGTGCATCGGCGAGTGCCGCGCCGCCTTGCTGCACGACGTCGTAGCGTAGCAAGCCGACCTTCGAGGCGGTCTGCCGCTGCAAAGTGCGCACCAGACTGGCATCGGTCATCGGTGTCAGCGGATGGTTTTGCATCCCGGATTCGTTCAGCGGCAGATCGCCCACAAAAAGATGGCCACGATAAACCGTGCGTCCATTTTCCGGAAATGCCGGACAGGCGATCGCGAAGTCTGTGCCCAGTGCCTGCATCAGCGCGTCGGCAACCGGCCCGATATTGCCGTCGTCGGTCGAATCGAAGGTCGAACAGTATTTGAAATAGAACTGCCGGCAACCCAGTGAACGCAGCCACTCGAGTGCCGCCAGCGATTCGGCAATCGCTTCGTCGCGCGGCGACGTCCGCGACTTCAATGCGACCACGACCGCGCGAGCCGTGGTGTCGAATGCGGGCGTCGCGTTGGACCCACGCACATCAGTAGGGACGCCGATGGTCTGCACGGTGCGCATGCCACCGCGCACCAGCATGCTGGCAAGATCGGTGGCGCCAGTAAAGTCATCGGCAATGCAGCCGAGCAAAGGCAAGTCGTTGTTCATCGATGGCACTTCCAGTCAACCCGGTGCGAAGACCTTGCCGGTCGCGTCAACGTCGCCGATCCGCTCAGAGAGCAGCCACGTCGGCATCGTCGACAACCTCAGGCAAGCACGTATGTAGAAAATCCAGCTAATCCTACAACCCTAATTTGTAATCGATTACAATGTTAGCACCAACTTATTGTCAGGAGAAGCCATGTCTCGCATCGTATTGCTCCACGCGACCCCTGTGGCCATGCAACCCATCCACACCGCATTCGAGGTCAACTGGCCGGAAGCCGAAACGGTCAACCTGCTCGACGACGGGCTGACAATCGATCGCGCCCGTGAAACAGACCTGAGTCAGAGCATGATCGATCGCTTCGTGCGCTTCGGCATGTACGGCAAGGACATGGGTGCCGATGGGATATTGATCACCTGCTCGGCGTTCGGACCGGCGATCGATGCCCTCGTGTTGCAAGCCGGCGTGCCTGTACTGAAGCCGAACGAAGCGATGTTTCAGGCGGCCATCGCACGCGGCCGCAAGATCGGCATGCTGGCCACGTTCGGGCCATCGGTCAAAACGATGACAGACGAGTTCGATACGTATGTGCGCGAAGCCGGCGTGAACGCGACGTTGCGGACCATCATCGTGGAGGATGCGATCGACCTCTTGCGAAAGGGCGACGTAGCGTCGCATAACCGGCTGGTCGCCGCCCGAGCGCCGGAACTGTCCGATTGCGACGCGATCATGCTCGCGCACTTTTCCACGTCGCGTGCCGCTGCATCAGTTCGCGAAAAAACATCGGTGCCGGTTCTGACAGCACCGGATGCGGCGGTGCTGCAAATGAAAGCGCTGATCGACGATGCCGGGAATACACGCTGACTGCGTGTGGATTGCACAGTAATTCAATGGTAAAGAGGCATTAAGACGCCAGAAGCGGCGATAATACCCGCCTCAGCCCTCATCCTTTCCCCGATCTCAGGAGACGCGCAGTCATGGCAACGGAATCCGGCCACGCACCCGATGGACGTCCGCGCGTGAGCGTCGCCGATGTCGCCCGCCATGCAGGCGTGTCGACTGCAACGGTCTCCCGTGTGCTCAACCGCCCCGATTCCGTGCGGGCGGATAAACGTGAGGCGGTGCGGCAGGCCTGCGATGCGCTTGGCTATGTCATGAACGGGGCGGCCCGCGCACTATCGTCGAACCGCACGTTCACGATCGGTGCCGTCGTGCCCACGATCGAGACGCAAACGTTTTCACGCGCGCTCAATGCGTTCCAAAGGCGGCTCCATGTCGCCGGCTACACGTTGTTGCTGGCCAGTTCCGATTTCGATCCCACCGTCGAGATGGACGAGGTGACGAAGTTGCTCGGCCATGGCGTGGATGCGCTGCTGGTGGTCGGGCGCACGCACGACCCGAAGATGTGGGAGCGCGTGGATCAGCAGCGTGTGCCGTGCATTCAGATCCTGGCCATCGATTCCGACCGGCCCAGCATCGGCTATGACAATGTCGCTATCGGCCATTTGATTGCCGATCATCTCGTCCAACTCGGGCATGCGGATATTGGTGTGATCGTGGGTACCCCGCCCACCAATGATCGGGTCACTGACCGGATTCGGGGCATCCGCAAACGCCTGACCAGCAACGGATGTCAATTGCCGCGCACGCGGATCGTCGACGATGCGTTCAATCTGACCGAAGCCCGTCAGGCCGCATTGAAAATGCTATCCGACACTGCCGATCGCCCTACTGCCATCGTATGCGGCAACGATCAGTTGGCGTTCGGCGTGCTGCTGGCCGCGTCGGCAAAAGGGTTGCGCGTGCCGGAGGATTTATCGGTCGTCGGGTTCAACAATTACGATTTCGCCGCGCATCTGACGCCGCCACTCACCACCGTCAGCGTGGATCTGGCGCAGCTCGGGGAGCAAGCGGCGGACTACCTGCTGCGATGCCTCGACCCTATTCCGCAGCCCATCGCCGCGTCGCGTATTGAAACCGCACTCATTGTGCGTAGCAGTACCGGCCCCGCACCCA
>CAWUJR010000302.1:0-5140 GCA_963922375.1 uncultured Robbsia sp. | reverse complement strand
TACGGTGGCCGCGCGGTTGCTGCCCGAGCAGAAGGCGGCCTGGTTGAAGAAGCGCGCTACGCACGGCGCAACCGTCGCAATGGTCGGCGACGGCATCAACGATGCACCGGCGTTGGCTGCCGCCGATGTCGGCATCGCGTTGTCGGGCGGCACCGACGTCGCGATGCAGGCGGCCGGCATCACGTTGATGGGCGGCAATCTGTTGCGCGTCGTTGATGCGCTGGACATCGCGCGGCGCACTTGGCGCAAGATCAGGCAGAATTTGTTCTGGGCGATGATTTACAACGTCATCGGTATCCCGTTGGCGGCGTGCGGTTTTCTGAGCCCGGTCATGGCCGGCACGGCAATGGCGCTGAGCAGCGTCTGTGTGGTCGGCAATGCGTTGTTGCTGTCGCGCTGGCGCCCCAACCAACGCACTGTCGCTTCCGTCGTTCCATGACGGCCTTCAGCTCGTTGGGCGCGTGCTGCCAGCCGCTACACCGCATGCCCGTGTTATCCCGTTGCAGGAGCATCTCTTCATGAATATCGGCGAAGCGGCCCGGATGTCGGGCGTCAGCGCAAAAATGATCCGCTATTACGAAAGTATTGGTTTGCTGGCACCGTCAGCGCGATCCGAAGCGGGCTACCGCGTTTATCGCGACCAGGATCTGCATGCGCTCCGATTTGTTCATCAATCGCGACGCCTGGGCTTTTCGCTCGATGACATTCGCCGTTTATTGGCGCTTTGGCAAGACCGCGCACGCAGTAGCGCTGATGTGAAAGCGATTGCGTTGCAGCACGTCGCAGAACTGGATCGTCGCATTGCCGAACTCAGCGCGATGCGCAACACGCTGACGCACTTGGCGTCGGCTTGCCACGGCGACGACCGTCCCGACTGTCCGATCATCGAGACGTTGGAGCGGGGGCACACGACGCAACCTAGCGCTCCTGTCTGCACTGAAGCTTAGTCAGCCACCGAGGGCCAATGGGCAGACGCACCGAGACACCCACGCACCCGCCCCCGGCGGTGCGCGTCAGGGAATGAAGGCGTCCAACGTAAAGTGCGCGCCTTCGTCGGTTCCCAATGCATCGACGAGCCAGGGGAGTGCGGCTTCCAGTTCGCCCTTCAACAGGAAGGGCGGGTTGATGATGAACAGGCCGCTGCCATGCAAGCCGAAGCCGTCGGCAGACGGGGCGGAAATGCAGAGGGTGGTGTGCAGCCAGGCGCCGCAGCCCAGTGCGCGCAATTGCGCCGGGAATTGCGTCGACTCCGCCCGTGAGACGATCGGATACCAAACGGCATATACGCCGTTCGGAAAACGCCGCAACGCCTCATTCAGCATGTCGATCGTGCGGCGGTAATCCTGCTTGTCTTCGAACGACGGATCGATCAGCGTCAGCGCACGGCGCGGCGGCGGGGGCAGCACGCTGCGAATCGCGTCGAAACCATCGGCGCGGCTGATCACCGCACGTCGACCGATTTCCTCAAAATTCGCGGTGAGTACATCGATTTCGCTCGGATGCAGTTCAAAGAGCCGCATCCGGTCCTGCTCGCGCAGTCGCTGCCACGCGAGATACGGGGATCCGGGGTAATACTGCAATGCGCCGTCCGGATTCATCTGGCCAACGGCGTCCAAGTAGGCCTGGATCATCGGCGGCGCGTCTTGGCGCCCCCAGATCCGGCCGATGCCGTTGTGAAATTCCTCGCGCTTCGCGGCGAATCCTTCGATCAGCGAATAGGCACCGGCACCGGCATGCGTGTCGATATACCAATAGGCTTTGTCCTTGCGCGCCATATAGTCCAGCAGGGAAACAACGGTGGCGTGCTTGAGGACATCGGCATGATTGCCGGCGTGAAAGCCGTGGCGGTAACTGAACATAGAAAGGCAGGCGGCAGCGTGTGAGGAACGAAACAGCCCGGATCTTAGCCGATCCGGCGTCTTGCAGGAAGCGCAAGCCGTATCGGATCAGCGATCGCGATCAGTCGTCGGCGGCGTAACGGACCAGCAGCATCGGCACGGGGGTGACGCGCATGAATTCTTCGGCGACGCTGCCCAGTAACGCGCGCTGCACGCCGCGACGTCCGTGGGTGCCCAGCACGACGAGATCGGCACCCCAGCGCGTGGCTTCCTGTGCGATAGCGGTGACGACATCGTTTTTGGCCGCATGTGCGTCGATGATCGCCGTGTCGCCACGTACGCCGGCAGCCGCCAGCGTCTCGACTGCCTCGCGGGTCAGCAAACCGCCTTCCTCGACGAAGGCCTTTTTCAGTTCAGCCGGATCGTAGAAGCCGACGCCGTAAAGCATCGCGGGACTGTCCACCACATAGATGACGTGGACCTCTGCGCCGACCGACTGCGCGAGGCGCACGGCTTCTTCGAACGCGCGCTTCGATGTCTCACTGCCGTCGATCGCGGCCAGGATTTTTTTGTACATGGTGATCCTCCTTTGCAGCAATGAATGGGGCCCCACTTGTGCGAGGCCTCGTGCGTGGCCGGCGGGACGTGTCCGGCGCAACACGCTGTCATTAGGGTATCGCACCCGACGCAATGACGCACTGATTTGGCACAAACGGCTCGCGCGGCGGTCTGGAGAGCGGTGCCATTGCCAACGGTCGAGAATCGCGCCACACTCGAACGCGAACCGCCACTACCCGCTACCCCGCCACCACCATTCGTGGCAACGCCGCAGTCGGAGGAGACGATGACATTACCGAATACCACGCATGCTGCACCCACACCGGATGTGTCTCAGGGCGCTAAACCGTTGCATCAGAAGGTCGCGGTGGTGACGGGTGCCGCCAGCGGCATCGGTAAAGCGATTGCGCAGACCTTGGCCGCCGCCGGTGCGATGGTCGCGGTCGCGGACCTGAATCTGGACGGTGCGAAGGCAACCGCTGCGGAGATCGTTGCCGCAGGCGGCCGGGCGGTGGGCGTGGCGATGGACGTCAGCGACGAAGCAGCGGTGGATACCGCGATCGACGGATTGGCGGCCGAATTTGGATCGATCGATATCTTGGTCTCGAATGCCGGCATCCAGATCGTCAGCGGTATTGATACGCTGTCTTATGCGGACTGGAAGAAAGTGCTTGCGATCCATTTGGACGGGGCGTTTCTGACAACGCGCGCCGCATTGCGCCATATGTATAAAGCGAAGGGTGCCGACGATGCCGCCCACGACGCCCACGACGACGCGAGCGTCCCGACGTCACGTGGCGGCGTGGTGATCTATATGGGATCGTCACACTCGCATCTCGCCTCACCGTTGAAATCAGCGTATGTGACGGCCAAGCATGGCTTGCTGGGGTTGGCGCGGACGCTGGCGAAGGAGGGCGCGAAGCACCAGGTGCGCTCACACGTGGTCTGTCCCGGGTTCGTCCGCACGCCGCTGGTGGAAAAGCAGATCCCGGAACAGGCGCGGGCGCTGGGAATTTCGGAAGAGTCCGTGGTGCGGGATGTGATGCTGGCGGGCACGGTGGATGCCACATTCACGACGCTCGACGACGTCGCGCAAACCGTGTTGTTCCTCGCCAGTTTTCCGAGCGCTGCGCTGACCGGTCAATCGATCATGGTCAGCCATGGCTGGTATATGCAGTAACCTCGGCAGTAACCTCGGCAGTCACTGCGGCAGTCACTAAGCCGAAGGTGATGTCGAGCGCATCACGCGGCGCGCGACCCAGGCGGCCACCGAGCAGAACATGATCAGGCCGAGCACATCGGCCACCGGACCGAAGCTGTCGCCGACGATCGCGAGCGGCGCATCTTTGCCGGTCGCACCGATCAGACCGGCGATCAATACGCCAAACAGGCTTTCACCGACGATCAGGTCGGAGGCGATCAACACGCCACGGCGGGCCGGCACTTCGGAGAATTGCTCGAACGGCACGCCCGCACGCTGCGCGCGCCGGCGCAATCCGCGCTCGATACCCCAGGCCAGGAAAGCACCCAGTGCCAGCGGTACCGAAGAAATCGGGGGCAGATAGACGCCGATGCCCACGGCCAGTACCGGCAGATGCGCTTTGCCGCCGCGTTTTTTGAGCAAATAATCGACCACAATCAGGAAGACGCCCGCCAACGCGCCAATCTTCAACATCGCCCAATTCAAGTGATGCTGAAAAATTCCCGCCGCGATGGTGGCCATCAATGTGGCCTGCGGTGCTGCCAATGCATGAGTGGTATCCATGCCGGGGCGGGGCATCGCACCTGGGAAGCCGAACGCGTTATACAGCAACTGAAGGATCGGCGGAATGACCGCGGCACCCACCACCACACCGATCAGCAGCGCGACCTGTTGCCGCCAAGGTGAAGCCCCCACCAGCCAACCGGTCTTCAAATCTTGCAGGTTGTCGTTGGCCACCGCCGCGACGGCGACCACCGCCGAAGTGGTGAAAATCGCAAACGCGATCGCAAATTTGACGCTGACACCGGCATCGATCAAGCCGGTTTCGGCACCGGTCATCAAAATCAGCATCGACACCAGAATCGTGCCGATGATACCGATTCCCGAGATCGGGCTCGACGATGAGCCGACGATCCCGGCCATATAGCCGCAGGCGGCCGAAATTAGGAAACCGAACAGGAATGCAAACGCGACGCCATATCCGGCGAGCAGCCAGCGCTGGCCGGCGGTTTGCGGATAGCCGGACAAGAAAGCCAGGAAGGTCACCATCAGTACGACGATCACGCCGAGCGCGACCACGGCGATCCATTTCAACGGAATATCGCGCGTGGCGTGACCGTCTGCGTCGTTACTGGCGGCGCGCCCGCGAAGCGCGCGCCGGATGCCACGTACCACAGGACCGGCGAGCGACAACAGCGTCCAGACCGAGGCGACCGCAATCATCCCCGCGCCAATGAAGCGCACATCGGTCGACCAGATATGCGACGCGTAGTCGATGATCGATTGACCGGCCGGCATCGGCGCGCGCCATGTCAGGATCGGAATCGCAATGCCCCACGCGATGATCACACCGAGCAAGGTCGCGATCCCGGCAACGATGCCGATCAGGTAGCCTGCACCGAGCAGCGCCAACGAAAAACCGATCGGTAAACGAATAATCGACGGGCCGATCGTGGTCCAGTAACTGGCGCTATCGGACAGCACGCGCAACCCGGATGTGGCCAGCGCGACAAGCGCCGAAACGATGCCGCCGGCGGCGATG
>CAWUJR010000301.1:0-5140 GCA_963922375.1 uncultured Robbsia sp. | reverse complement strand
CCTCTGCCGCCGCCAGCGCGTCGACGTCCGCCAGCGCGGTATCCAAGCCGCCAGCGCGCAAACCGGTGTCGGCCGCGCAAATGGCGATCGACTTCAAGAAAGCCGACTAATCAGAGCGACTCGCCGAGCTGCTCCAGGATCGCCGGATTCTCCAACGTCGATGTATCCTGCGGCGCCGTCTCGCCCTTCGCGAGGCCGCGCAGCAACCGGCGCATGATCTTGCCCGAGCGCGTTTTCGGCAAATTGTCGCCGAAGCGGATGTCTTTCGGCTTAGCGATCGGCCCGATCTGTTTCGCCACCCACGTGCGTAACTCGTTGGCGATGGCCTTGCCCTCCTCGCCGACCGGACGCGAACGCTTCAGCACCACGAACGCGACGATCGTCTCGCCGGTCGTGTCGTCCGGGCGACCGACGACCGCCGCTTCCGCCACGAGCGGATGCGACACCAAGGCCGACTCGATCTCCATCGTACCCATACGATGGCCGGATACATTCAACACATCGTCGATGCGACCCATGATCGTAAAGTTGCCGGTGGTCTCGTCCCGCACCGCGCCATCGCCGGCGAGATAGAGCTTGCCGCCCAACTCTTCCGGAAAATAGCTTTTCTGGAAGCGCACCGGATCGTTCCAGATCGTGCGCAGCATCGCCGGCCAGGGACGCTTGATGACCAAAATCCCGCCCTTGCCGTTCGGCACCTCCTGGCCCGTCTCGTCGACAACCGTCGCCGCAATGCCCGGCAACGGCAACGTGCAGGATCCGGGCACCATCGGCGTGGCACCAGGCATCGGCGCAATCACATGACCGCCGGTCTCGGTCTGCCAGAACGTATCGGCAATCGGGCAACGTCCTGCGCCCACCTGCTCGTAATACCAGATCCAGGCTTCTGGATTGATCGGCTCGCCGACCGTCCCCAGGATGCGCAGCGATGTCAGGTCATAGCGCGCTGGATGGACCGATGCGTCGGCATCGGCGGCCTTGATCAGCGAGCGGATCGCGGTCGGCGCGGTGTAAAACACCGACACTTGATGGGCCTGAATCATCTGCCAGAACCGCCCGGCATTCGGATAAGTGGGCACGCCTTCGAAGATCAATTGCGTCGCGCCTGCCGCCGTCGGCCCGTAACAGATATAAGTGTGGCCGGTAATCCAGCCGATATCGGCCGTGCACCAGTAAATATCCGATGACTTGATGTCGAAGGTCCAGCGCATCGTCTGCTGCGCCCACAGCAAATAGCCGCCGGTGCTGTGTTGCACGCCCTTCGGCTTGCCGGTCGAGCCCGAGGTGTAGAGAATGAACAATGGGTGTTCGGCACCCACCCACTCCGGCTCGCAATGATCAGGCTGCGCGGCCACCAGCTCGTGCAGCCAGAGATCGTGGCGATCGTCCCATTTCACGTCGCCGCCGGTGCGGCGATAGACGATCACACTTTTCACGGCATCGGTACCGCCTGCGGCGAGCGCCTCGTCGACGATCGCCTTCAATGGCAACGCGCGACCGCCCCGCACCTGCTCGTCGGCCGTGATGACGGCAACGGCCTGCGCATCGACGATCCGCTCGTTCAGAGACTTGGCCGAAAATCCACCGAAAACCACCGAATGCGTGGCGCCGATGCGTGCACACGCCTGCATCGCCACCACGCCTTCGATCGACATCGGCATATAGATCACGACCCGATCGCCTTTGACGACACCGCGGGCCCGCAGCGCATTCGCCAGACGACAGACCCGTGAGCGCAGTTCGCTATAGCTCACGCGGTTGACTTGACCGTCGTCGGATTCGAAGATGATGGCTGTCTTGTCGCCGAGCCCGTTTTCGATATGGCGATCGAGGCAGTTATACGACGCGTTCAGCGTACCGTCCTCAAACCAGGTGTAGAACGGCGCACGCGATTCGTCGAGCACCTTGGTGAACGGCGTATGCCAGTCCAGGCCCTCTGTCGCGAGTCGCCCCCAAAAACCCTGCTCGTCGCGTTCGGCCTCGGCGACCAAGGCACGATAGGCGTCCATACCCGGAATGGCGGCCCCCTCGACCACATTGGCCGGCGGCGCGAATACGCGATGCTCATGCATGACGGATTCGATTGCGGTCATGGTTGTCTCCTATTGTTGATTTTGAGCGCTTATTTGAATCTTACCCTTACGCTCCGCAATCAGCGACTTCTACGCGCGAGATGACAAGGGGGCGGGCGCGAATCCGACACGCTGCCCGTCATAATCAGAAAATGCTTAGCGCACGAGGCATGCGCCGACGTCAAGCTGCCACGCTTGCGTGGCATATCGCCGCACCTTATTGCCGCCCAAGGTACAATACCGCCCAACGAAAATGTCGACGGTAGGCGTGCGGCCGGTGAGCAGCCAGCGACCTACCCGTCGGCGGCAATGCCCGCGTGCGGTGCGTGATCCCGCGCGCTTTTTGTCCTGTTTCCGATTGTCCCCACTATACAAATCATGACTATCATCAAACAGGAAGACCTGATCCAGAGCGTCGCCGACGCGCTGCAGTACATCAGTTATTACCATCCGCTCGACTACATCCAGGCGCTCGGCCGTGCGTATGAGCTCGAGGAGAGCCCCGCCGCCAAAGACGCGATCGCGCAAATTCTGACCAACAGCAGGATGTGCGCGGAAGGCAAACGGCCGATCTGCCAGGACACCGGCATCGTCACGATCTTCGTGAAGGTCGGCATGGACGTGCAATGGGCGAGCGCGACCGGCGCCGCGACGATGGGCGTCACCGATATGATCAACGAAGGCGTGCGGCGTGGCTATACGCACCCGGACAACGTGCTGCGTGCGTCGATCGTCAACCCGCCGGAAGGCGCACGCAAGAACACCACCGACAATACGCCGGCCGTGATCCACTACGAAATCGTGCCCGGCGACAAGGTCGACATCCAGGTGGCTGCCAAAGGTGGCGGCTCGGAGAACAAGAGCAAGTTGGCGATGTTGAATCCGTCCGACTCGATCGTCGATTGGGTGCTGAAGACCGTGCCGACGATGGGTGCGGGTTGGTGCCCGCCGGGCATGCTCGGCATCGGCATTGGCGGTACCGCCGAAAAAGCGATGGTGTTGGCGAAAGAGTCGTTGATGGAATCCATCGACATCCAGGAAATCATCGCCCGCGGCCCGCGCGACTGGATCGAGTCGCTGCGCGTCGAACTGTATGAGAAGGTGAATGCGCTCGGCATCGGCGCGCAAGGTCTGGGCGGTCTGGCCACGGTATTGGACATCAAGATCATGGCAGCGCCCACCCACGCGGCGTCCAAGCCGGTGGCGATCATTCCGAACTGCGCCGCCACCCGCCATGCGCATTTCGTGCTCGATGGCAGCGGCCCTGCGCTGCTCGAACCGCCGTCGCTGGATGCCTGGCCGAAGGTCCATTGGACGCCGGATACGAAGACCAGCGAACGCGTGGATCTGAATACGTTGACGCCGGAACAAGTCGCCGCCTGGAAGCCGGGTCAAACGCTGCTGCTGTCCGGCAAGATGCTGACGGGGCGCGACGCTGCACATAAACGGATCGCCGATATGCTCGCGAAGGGCGAACCGCTGCCGGTCGATTTCAAGAACCGGGTAATCTATTACGTCGGTCCGGTCGATCCGGTCCGCGACGAAGCGGTCGGCCCCGCCGGTCCGACCACCGCTACGCGGATGGACAAATTCACCGACATGATGCTATCGCAAACCGGTCTCATTTCGATGATCGGCAAAGCCGAGCGCGGCCCGGTCGCCATCGCGTCGATTCGCGAACGCCGTGCGGCCTACCTGATGGCAGTCGGTGGCGCTGCCTATCTGGTGTCGAAGGCGATCCGCCATGCACGCGTGGTGGCGTTCGAAGACCTGGGTATGGAAGCCATCTACGAATTCGACGTCGAAGATATGCCGGTGACCGTCGCGGTCGATTCGAACGGGGTATCGGTCCATCAGACCGGCCCGAAGGAATGGCAGGCCAAAATCGGTAAGATCCCGGTCGCGACCGCCTGATTCGGCACGACGGGATCGTTGCAAAGCGAGGACATCGTCGGGGCGAGCACGGTGTCACCGCGGGTTCGCCGCGGGGTCGCCGCTCGCGCCCCTACGGCGAAACCCGCAACCGCCGCATCAAAGCCAAGCGCAACGCGATCAAAACGCCGCTGAGCGCTTGGCTTTTCGCGGCCGACCGATTATCGTGTCCGGACTTCACGTCTCGCAATACAAGGACACGCCATGAAAAGCGACCCCAAGGTCATCGAATACCTGAACGCCCAGCTGAAAAACGAGCTGACGGCCATCAACCAGTACTTCCTGCATGCACGGATGTACAAGCACTGGGGCTTGGAGGCACTGGGCAAAAAGGAATACGACGAATCGATCGGCGAAATGAAGCACGCCGACTGGCTGATCCAGCGTATTTTCATGCTCGATGGCCTGCCGAACCTGCAGGATCTGCACAAGCTGATGGTGGGCGAAGACACGCCGGAAGTGCTCGCCTCCGACCTGAAGCTTGAATACATCTCGCAAGCAACCTGCAAAGAAGCGATCGCGTATTGCGAATCGGTACGCGACTACGTATCGCGCGACATCATTCAGCGCATCCTCGACGACACCGAAGAACATATCGACTGGCTTGAAACGCAGATCGAACTGGTCGCCAAATTGACGCTGCCGAACTACCTGCAAAGCGCAATGGGCGGCATCAACGAGTAAAAGCGGCGTTCAAACAACGATACGCTGGCAACACGCAAACAAAGAGCGAGAAGCATCGATGACGCATGCGGCCCCTGTTGGTGTATTCGATTCCGGTGTCGGTGGTCTGACGGTCTTGCGAGAAATTCGGCGTTTGCTGCCGGACGAGCCCCTGCTCTATTGCGCAGACACCCGCTACGCCCCGTACGGCAAACGCAGTGAGGCTTTTGTCATCGATCGCTCGCTGGCGGTCGGCCAATGGCTGGTCGCGCGCGGGGCGAAAGCGATCGTGGTGGCGTGCAATACCGCGACCACCATCGCGATCAGTGCGCTGCGCGCCACACTCGATGTACCGGTGATCGGTGTTGAACCGGGCGTCAAGCCGGCGGTGCAGGCATCGCGATCCGGCGTCGCCGGCATTCTGGCGACCGCTGGCACATTGAAGAGCGAAAAATTCAAGCGGCTCATCGCCG
>CAWUJR010000300.1:0-5144 GCA_963922375.1 uncultured Robbsia sp. | reverse complement strand
CTTCAGCAGCTTCTGCGCCGGCAGCCGGTGCGCCTGCAGCGGCGACGGCGACGGCGCTCTCGTTCGACGCGCTCTCGATTCGCTGGCCGTGGATCTGCCAACCAGCGAGCAGTCCGGCCCGCATTGCGCTCGCGCAAGCATTCAACCGTATCGGCGTGCCGTTTCCTCGGGATATCATCGAATGCGGTTCGGTGTTCGCGATGCTGCAACTGGTGCAATTGACCGACGGCATCATGGTGCTGTCCGAAGCGGTCATCAAAGATTACGTACGCTCGGGGCTGATCTTCACGCTGCCGATCGAGATCGATGTGCCGATGCCGCCATTTGGCGTGTTGCTGCGCCGCAGTGAAACGCTGAGCCCGCAGCTTGAAACGTTTCTGTCGATGTTGCAGGCGCGTGCGGGCGCGCCGACCGACAATCGCGCTTCCCCGTCGGCATCGACGCCCACGCCGACGGCTGCGCCGCTTTCGATCTGTTGATAGCCCACACGAGGCGTCGCTTCATGTCGACTCATGTCGCTCACCCTGCGCATCGGGACACCGGTCCCGCGCACCCGGTGGGCGATGTGTTTTGCCTTTCGTTCGCCAGGAGATACCGATGTCGCTTTATGCCGGCCCCATTGTCGATGCGCATATTCATCTCTTCGACCCCACTCGCCCGGAAGGCATCCCCTGGCCGAACGCGGGCGATCCGATCTATCGTCCCACCCTGCCCCATCATCACCATGCGTTGTCCACCCCGCATCGGGTCAGGGGTGCGATCGTCGTCGAAGCGAGTCACTGGCCGGCAGACAACGACTGGATGCTGGAAACCATCCGCCCGCATGCGCATATCCTGGGCTTTATCGGCAATTTGGATCCGGCCGCTCACGACTTTCACGCACGACTGGAGCGACTGGCGACGGAGCCGCTGTTCCTAGGCCTGCGCTACGGCAATCTCTGGGATCGCGATCTGCTGGCCGACTTGGATCGTCCCGGCTTTATCGATGCATTTCACGCATTGGCGAAGACTGGTCGCACGCTCGATAGTGCGAACCCCGATGCACGGCTGATGCGCGGTCTTCTTCGCTTGAACGACGCGGTGCCGACGCTACGGATCGTGATCGATCATTTACCGAATGCCTCGGTGAACGATGCCGAGCGTCGCGCGTTCGATCGCGATGTCGAGGAACTGGCGAGCCGCGAACGCGTCTTCGTCAAACTGTCGGAAATTCCGCAACGACACGAGGGTCACATCTGTCTGGATGCGACTGCCTATCAGGCAGGATTCGACCGCCTGTGGGAGGTATTCGGCGAAGACCGCACGCTGTTTGGCAGCGATTGGCCGAACAGCGATTCGCTCGCGTCGTTCGACGACACGTTGTCACTCGTGAAAACGCTGGTCGCAAACCGATCGCCTGCCGCGATGGAGAAGTTCTTCGAGCGCAATGCCGCAGAGGCTTATTCGCTGGCCGCCGCTTCCCGTTAGTTCCCCGCTCTTTCCGCGCAACCCGATAACGGGAAGGTATCGGTGCCCGCCATTTTGTGATTGGCGTGATGTCACTTATCTCGATTAGATTGTCGCTCGCAACAGACAAAATCAATGATAAGCAGGAGACAAGATGCCGACACGCGCATTCACGATGCAATTGAACCCCGGCGAGATCGCCCGCTACCGTCAGCGTCATGACGACATCTGGCCCGAGCTGGTGGACGCACTCCATCATGCGGGCATCGACGACTACCGGATCTTCGTCGATGAAACCAGTCATACGCTCTTCGCGGTCATGACGCACCACGATCCACATGGACTCGACGCATTGCCGTCGCTGCCCGTCATGCAGCGCTGGTGGGCGCATATGTCGGACATCATGGCAGCGGGACCGGATCACGCCCCGACCGTCACCGATCTGACACCTGTCTTCACGCTTGCCACACCGTCGTCGGACACCGCATCGGCACGCCCACGCAGCTGACCGGACGGCCATATCAGGCACCACAGCCGATATCGCCGTTCCTCGCTCGACGCCCATGACAGCGCGCACATCGACACCCTCAACCGTGTCCTTATCGCCTCTTTGCTCCATCGCGCGCCTGCGCGAGCGCTTTTCTATGACGGAAAGATGACCATCATGCAACTTATTCTTGTTGGCGTACTGCTGCACTTTATCGGCGGCTTTGCCTCCGGTAGCTTCTATATTCCCTATAAAAAGGTGAAAGGCTGGGCGTGGGAAAGCTATTGGATCGTTGGTGGCCTGTTTTCCTGGCTCGTCGTCCCTTATGTTGCCGCGTCGTTGACGGTGCCACACTTCGCGGACATCCTGCACGAGGCGGCGTCGAGTACATTGCTCTGGACATATCTGTTCGGCGTGCTGTGGGGCATCGGTGGCCTGACGTTCGGTTTGACGATGCGCTACCTCGGTTTGTCGCTCGGCATGTCGGTCGTGCTCGGCTTGACCTCGGCACTCGGCTCGCTGGTGCCGCCGCTGTATCGCGATCTGTTCACATCGGATCAACATGGCACGCTGAGCGCGATGTTCCATTCGACTGGCGGTCTGTGGGTGCTGGCCGGTGTGGCCATCTCTCTGGTCGGCATCGCGATTTGCGGCCGCGCCGGCGCGATCAAGGAAAAGGAGGTGCCGGACGAAACCAAATTCGAGAGCGTGGCCGAATTTTCGCTGACGAAAGGGATGATCGTCGCAGTGGTTTCAGGCGTGCTGAGCGCGTGCTTCAGCTATGGCATCACCGCCGGCAAACCGCTCGCCGACGCCGCCGTCGCCCACGGTGCCAATGCGCTGTTCCAGAACAACGTGACCTTCATGGTCATCATGTGGGGCGGCCTGACGACGAATGCTGTCTGGTGTGTCATTCTGAATTTCCGCAATCGCAGTTTCGGCGATTACGTCAATCGCCAGACGCCATTGGTCGCGAACTATCTGCTGGCGGCCAGCGCCGGCTTGATCTGGTTCCTGCAATTCTTTTTTTATGGCATGGGTGCGAGTCGCTTGCATAACGACTCGAGTTCGTGGGTCCTGCACATGTCGTTCATCATCATCGTGTCCAATGTGTGGGGCCTGTATTTCCGCGAATGGCGCGGCACCAGCGCACGCAACAAGCGCGTTTTGCTGATCGGCATCCTGGTCGTACTGGGCTCGATCGGCATGGTCGGATACGGTAACTACCTGAGTTGATGCCGTTCACTTTTATCGAGGGAGACAGTCATGCTATTGAAAGACAAAACCGTCATCATCACCGGCGCCTCGCGAGGCATCGGTCGTGCGGCTGCGATCGAATGCGCACGCCAAGGGGCCCGGGTCGTCATCGGGCATAGCGGTAGCGAAGGGGGCAATCGTGCCGCGGCCTCGTTGATCGAGGAGATTGCGGCAGTAGGGTCGCAAGCGGTCGATGTGGGCTCGGATGCGGCCGATCTGGATACGGGCGACAGACTGGTCGAAGCGGCGGTCGATGCATTCGGCAGTGTCGACGTTTTTGTCAACAATGCCGGCATCTGCCCGTTCCATTCGTTCCTGGACATGCCGCGCGAGGTTTATCTGAAGACCGTCGATACCAATATGACGGGTGCCTATTTTGCGGTACAGGCGGCGGCCAAGCGGATGCAGCAGCAAGGACGCGGCGGTGCCATCATCGCGGTCAGTTCGATCAGCGCATTAGTGGGTGGCGCCATGCAGACGCATTACACGCCGACCAAGGCCGGGTTGCTCTCGTTGATGCAGTCGTGTGCAATTGCTTTAGGACCGTACGGCATCCGGTGCAATGCCGTATTACCCGGTACGATCGCAACCGATATCAACAAGGACGATCTAAGCGATGTCGACAAACGCGAGCGGATGATTGCGCGCACGCCGCTCGGCCGTCTGGGGGAACCGGAAGACCTCGCGGGCCCGATCGTGTTTCTGGCATCGGACATGGCCCGCTATGTCACCGGCGCCGCATTGCTGGTCGACGGCGGACTGTTCGTCAATCTCCAGTAGCCGGCGTCTCGGGCATCGGCCACTTCCAATCGGCGACCTCCGGCATGTCCTGGCCGTGGGCCACGATATACCGTTCATGGTCGACCAGCTTGTCCCGAACGAGCTGCTTTGCATAGGCGGCTTTCGGGCCGAGGCTGGGGACCAGATCGATGACATCGGCGACCAGATGGAAGCGATCCAGGTGATTCCGCACGACCATATCGAACGTGGTCGTCGTCGAGCCCTCCTCCTGGTAGCCGCGCACGTGGATATTCGCATGATTGGTCCGCTTGTACACCAGGCGGTGGATCAGCGATGGATAGCCGTGGTAAGCGAAGATCACCGGCTTATTCTTGGTGAACAGGGTGTCGAACGCCCGTTCCTCGAGACCGTGCGGATGCTGGGCCTTCGGTTGCAAGGTCATCAGATCGACGACATTGATCACCCGCACTTTCACCTCCGGCAGATGCTGATGCAGCAGGTCCACCGCCGCCAACGTTTCTAGCGTCGGCACGTCGCCGGCGCACGCCATCACGACATCGGGTTCGCTGCCTTGATCGTTGCTTGCCCAATCCCAGATACCAATGCCCTGACTGCAATGCTTGATGGCCGCATCCATATTCAGCCATTGCGGTGCCGGCGCTTTGCCCGCGACGATCACATTGACCCGGTCATAGCTTCGCAAGCAGTGGTCGGCGACCCATAGCAGCGTGTTCGCATCGGGTGGCAGATAGACCCGCACGATGTCCGCTTTCTTGTTCACCACATGATCGATGAAACCCGGATCCTGATGACTGAAGCCGTTGTGGTCCTGCTGCCAGACGTGCGACGTCAACAGGTAATTCAACGACGATATCGGCTGACGCCACGATATCGCACGCGAACTCTTCAACCATTTCGCATGCTGGTTGAACATCGAATCGATGATATGGATAAACGCTTCATAGCAGGAGAAGAAGCCGTGGCGACCGGTCAGCAGATAGCCTTCGAGCCAGCCCTGGCAGGTGTGCTCGCTGAGAATCTCCATGACCCGACCATCCAATGCCAGATGATCATCTTCGGGCAAGAAGCGCGCATTCCACGCACGGTTGGTCGCGTCTAGCACCGCATTCAAGCGATTCGAATTGTTTTCGTCGGGGGCGAACACGCGGAAGTTGCGCTGCGCCGCATTGCGCAGCATCACGTCGCGCAAGAA
>CAWUJR010000299.1:0-5161 GCA_963922375.1 uncultured Robbsia sp. | reverse complement strand
TGTCCGGCGGCACGTCTCCCAGTCGTGTCTCGACGTCCGCGCGGCCAGCGCCATCGCCGCCTGGCAAACTGCGGGGGATCCATCTGGCGGTGGTTTCGAATTACATGATGGACGGTGTGGATCCCGATGTCGCGCGTGCCTACGATCGTGCGTTGTCGCGGTTGTCCGCTGCCGGGGCTGTGCTCACGGCGGTGCGCTTTGCGCCGTTCGACGATCTACCCGAAATCAATCGCTATGGCTTCTCTTCGATGGAGGCGTTTACCTATCATCGCAGCGGGCTGCTGGCGCAGGCGGCCCAGTACGATCCGCGAGTATTGTTCCGCATCATGAAGGGCGAGCATGCGCTGGCGAGCGACTATCTTGAATTGATCGCGGCGCGGCAAGCGATGATCGCGGCGGCGCAGCAAACGTTCGGGGGATACGATGCGTTTCTGATGCCGACCGTGCCGATCGTTGCGCCGCGTCTAGATCCGCTGATCGCGGACGATGCGGCGTTTGCCGCTACCAATGCGCTGCTGTTGCGCAATCCAAGCGCAATCAACTTTCTCGACGGATGCGCGATGTCCGTTCCGTGTCATGCAAGCGGCGATGCGCCGGTGGGTCTGTCGGTCACCGGCTTGACCGACGCCGACGCCCACGTTCTGGCGCTCGGCCAATCGGTCGAAGCGCTATTGCATGCCGCCGACTGACGTCCCCGCTGGTCGGGAGGGGCGATGAACCACAACTGACCTGACATCAAATTGGAGACTGAATATGGCAGCACAGCAGCATCATTATCGGGTGTGGGTAGAATGGACCGGCAACCGTGGGACGGGTACATCGGGTTATCGGGATTACGACAGGTCGCATACGATCCGTGTGGAAGGGAAGCCCGATATCCCCGGTTCGTCGGATCCTGCCTTTCGCGGCGACCCGGCGTGCTGGAGCCCTGAGGACTTATTGCTCGCTGCTACCTCCGCTTGCCACAAGCTGTGGTACCTGCATCTTTGTGCCGATGCGGGCATAGCGGTGCTTCGGTATCTGGATCATGCCGAAGGAACGATGATTGATTCCGCACAAGCCGGGCGGTTCACGGGCATCGTGTTACGCCCGCATGTCGTGATTCGCGCGGGCGACGATGCGGAGCGGGCTGCACAATTGCATCACACCGCGCATGAGAAATGTTACATCGCGAATTCGGTGAATTTCCCGATCGCTTGCGAAGCGGTGATAGCACATGAATAGGCGTGGGCGATAGCCGACGGACGATGCGGAATCAAACAAGACACAAGTACGTCGCCGCCACGTTATAACAGAAGAAAACCTCGACCATCACGCAAGGAGGCACATGCAGCTCATCGGTATGTTGGATTCGCCTTATGTCAGACGCGCAGCCATTGGGCTTAAAACGCTGGGCATTCCTTTCGAACACAGGTCGATATCGGTGTTCGGCGGCTTCGATACGTTGGCCGCAATCAACCCGGTCGTGAAGGCCCCGACCCTGGTATTGGATGATGGTCAGATCCTGATGGACTCGTCGCTGATTCTGCAATACGGGGAATCGTTGGCGATATCGGGGAGAAGTCTCGTGCCGACCGCGCCTGCTGAGCGATTGGCTGCATTGAAATTGACGGGACTGGCATTGGCCGCCAGCGAAAAGACGGTGCAGATCGTCTATGAGCGCCGATTGCGCCCGGAAGAAAAACAGCACGAGCCATGGGTCGAACGGGTAACGACGCAACTGCTTGCTGCGTACGCGATGCTTGAGCACGAGTTAAGCGTTTCGCCGCTGTTGAAGGCGCCTGCCGATCATAACGACGCAGGCATCACCACGGTAGTGGCCTGGCGCTTCACGCATTTGATGCTGCCGGCGTTATTGGCGGAGACTGCGTATCCGACGCTGCGAGCGTATGCGCAAAAGGCCGAGCAATTGCCGGTGTTTATCGACACGCCGCCGGTTTGATGGCTTCTTCTTCCTGCATTCGGGAAGCGATCGACGCGTTGCTTTGAGGGGTACGGTGGCAACTTTGCGGGCTGCAAGGCGAACACCTTGCGGCAATCTGCTGTACCATTCGGTAAAGTCTATTCCGATCGGTACAAACAGGAGCCTGCCATGTCCGACCCACGTCCCCCTTTTCCGCCGTTCACCCGGGCCACGGCCGTACAGAAAGTTCGCGCGGCCGAAGATGGCTGGAACACCCGTGATCCGAAGCGGGTGTCGCTCGCCTATACCGCCGACAGCGTGTGGCGCAATCGCAATACGTTCGTGAAGGGGCGAGACGAAATCGTTGCGCTGTTGACGCAAAAATGGGAGCGTGAGCAGGATTATCGTTTGATCAAGGAGTTGTGGGCCTTCACGGAGGACCGTATCGCGGTACGGTTCGCGTACGAATGGCACGATGGGGCGGGCCGGTGGTTCCGCTCCTATGGCAATGAAAACTGGGCGTTCGATGCGGCCGGTCTGATGCACACGCGTCACGCCAGTATCAACGATCTCGCCATCGCGCCGGAGCAGCGGTTATTTCATTGGGATCGCTCGGCACCGCGTCCGGCCGACCATCCGAGTCTGAGCGATCTGGGGCTGTAAGCGCCGATGCCAAGAATCGTAGGGGAGCGCAAGGATGCGCTGAAAGGCATCGCAGAAGTATTCCGCGTGCACGGCTTCGACGGGGCAAGCCTGTCACTGATCAGCGAGGCGACCGGTTTTGGCAAGGGTAGCCTCTATCACTTTTTTCCCGGTGGGAAGGAAGAGATGGCTGAGGCTGTGTTGTCGGATATCGATCATTGGTTCGAGCAGCAGATGTTTGCGCCGTTGCGTGAGAGCGGGCGCCCGCGCGAGGCGATCGGCGATATGATCGCCAATGTTGAACGCTACTTTCAGTCAGGACAACGTATCTGCTTGGTGGGTGCGTTCGCGCTAAGCGATGTACGAGATCGGTTCGCTTCACGCATTGCAGATTATTTTACCGCCTGGCGACAGGCGCTATCGTATGCGCTCCAGCGCGCCGGCCATGCGGTCGCGCACGCGGATGCGTTGGCCGAGGACGCTGTCGCCGGCATCCAGGGCGCATTGGTGGCATCCCGCGCCTTCAACGACCGAGCCGTGTTTGCAAGGGTGCTGGCGGCGATCGCGGCACGATTGCTGGCGGAGCCTGCGTGATGCGCTGCTGTTTTGGTTGGTCAATTGGGTTTAATCACATCGAGGATGCGACACCATGAAACGCGCGGACCTGACGGAAAAATTGGCAGACATTAAACGCGAGAAGAGTTGGACGTGGCGATACATTGCGGAGGAGATCGGCGGCATGTCCGAAATCTTGATCGTCGGCGCACTGCTGGGGCAGATGAAACTGACGAAGCCGCAGTGCGAACGGGCAGCGGCGTTGTTCGGCTTGAACGAGAACGAAAAACGCCTGTTGAACGAAGTGCCGATGCGTGGTTCTCCGATGCCGCCGACCGATCCGTTGATCTACCGTTTCTACGAAATGGTCATGGTCAACGGACCGGCATGGAAAGCGTTGATCGAAGAGGAATTCGGCGACGGTATCATGTCTGCGATCGATTTCGATCTCGTCATGGAACGGCAAGCGGATCCGAAAGGCGATCGGGTGAAGTTGACGATGACCGGAAAGTTTTTGCCGTACCGATATTACGGGGCCACCGGCAACGCGCAGGCGTTGGGATATAAAGAGGACTAGCAAGAGGATTCGCCGTCAGCTGCCGATCAATAGATACATCATTGCCAGTGGTGCTTTTGAACCGTTGGGCACAGCCGCGCGTAACGGAAAGCCATAGGTTCCGCGGAAGTTCACATATCGGGACAGTTGAAAGCGAAAGCCCGCGCCAACGCTGAGCAGCGATCCACTACTGATCTCGTTCGGCTGATCGATGCGATTCCACGCGTGGCCGCCGTCGAAGAAAACGAACGGCTGCCACGCCAGACTTGCCGCGCTCAGTGGCGGTGTCCTCAACTCGGTTTGAAAATTCCATCCGCGGTCGCCCAGTGACACGTAGGGATCGTATCCGCGCACGCTCTGGTCGCCGCCCAGACCTAATTCTTCGCTTGGCAGCAGCGTATTCGGTGTCCATTGAAGCAACGCTTTACCGGACAGCACAAAGCCCGGACCGAATGTCCAGTCTCGATCCGACGATAACTGCAGGTAGGTGTAGCGAGGTGACGCGCCCGCACGTGCGCTGGTGAAATCGTCGTCGCTGTTCTGACCGTCTAGATGACCTGGGCTGAGGTAGAGGCTGGCATTCCAATGCGTCTGCCCTCGCGCTTGGGTGCGTGTGGCGTCGTAAGACAATAAAAATTGATGAATGTGCGTGTTCGAGTTGAACACCTGAAAGCCACCGAATTCAAGATCGTTATTCGAGCGCTTGTAATCGTAGCCGGCCTGCCATTGCTGGTGCCAGTCGCCCCAATCAGGCAAGTGGAGGTCGTAGCGGAAGCTTAACTGAGCGGAAATACCGGTTTGCCCATAACTATCCGGCAAGCGCGGCGTGGTTTGCGCGTACACGCCAAACAGCTCGATGCGGTCACCCCATCGCAATGGCACGACGTAGTTCAGAGAATGGCCCAGATAACGGGCGCGATCGGGGCGGCCCTCGATGGCTGGATTGCCACCGATCAAGTCGTTGCTCGCGGTAAATTGATACGCAATCTGTTGATCGAGGCCGAACAGATTGCCATAGTCGAATCCGGCAAAAAATCGGTCGCGACCCAAGTCTGGTACGCCGCTGTTATCGTATCCCGTATCCACGCGAAGCGGCAGGCGGTCTTGGGTCTCGAGCACGACGTTGGTGGTGTTATCCGCCTCTCCCGGCGTGTAGATCACCTCGACCTGTCGATAGGGATTCGCATTGAGCTGCGTCATACCAGTCGACAGCGCTTGCTGCCGGATTGGCTCACCCACTTTCAGCGGCATCTCGTCGACCAAGAGTGTCGATGAGAAATGCCGATTGCCGGATGCAATGACACGGCCCAGACGAAACACCGAGACCGCGATCCGGACGTTGCCGTCGCTGACGTCTTGTTCCGGCACGTAGACGTCGATCAGCGGCTGGCCTTTTGCCCGGTACTGCCAGATCACGGCTTGTCTGATCTGTGCGAGCCGCCCGAACGTCAAGGGCTTGCCGAGATCGCCGTCGAATGTGGCCAGGAAGGCGGCGTCCAGCGGGG
>CAWUJR010000298.1:0-5170 GCA_963922375.1 uncultured Robbsia sp. | reverse complement strand
GCCGAGGTCGGATCGGCGGCATCGCCGGTGCCCGCGAAGCCGCCGATGACACCGATGACACCGATGTCGTACACGACACAGGCACAGCGCGAATCAATCGTCGCGGCATTGCAACGCCGGGCAGCGCATCCATCGCCGATCGTACGCGAACACATTGCGTGGGCGTTGTTGGCGGCGGATGCGATTTCGTTAAAATAGCCCACGTCGCGAAAGCGCCCGACTTAACGATGCAACCAGTGAACGAGCGTGAAAGTGGATGATGTGAGCGATGACGATGTACGTCGATCCGGAACGGCTGCCGCGACCGCAGCGACCATGCCCTCGGCGCAGCGGTCCGCCGCGTCGAGCGTCATGGCCGCGAGCACACGCCTGATCGATCTTTTCTGCGACGCCCTTTGGCTGGAAAATGGCCTCGCGCAAAACACCTTGGATGCGTATCGGCGCGACCTTCGCCTGTTTGCGACCTGGCTGGCCGCCGGCGACGGCGACGCGGATGACGGCTTCGGTATCGCGCTCGACAGCGTCACCGAAACCCATATGACCGCTTATTTCGCTGCGCGCGGTTATGGCCGCGCGACATCGGCGAATCGACGCCTGGCCGCGTTCCGGCGGTTCTATGGCTGGGCATTGCGCGAGCACCATCTGACACGGGATCCGACCCTGCGTCTGAGAACCGCGAAGCAGCCCGCGCGCTTTCCGTCGACGCTGTCCGAGAAACAGGTGGAGGCGTTGCTGAGCGCGCCGGATACGGCCACACCGCTCGGCTTGCGTGACCGCACGATGCTGGAGTTGATGTATGCGAGCGGCTTGCGCGTGTCCGAACTGGTCGCATTGAAAACCGTCGAAGTCGGCTTGAACGAAGGTGTCGTCCGCGTTTTCGGCAAAGGCTCGAAAGAACGGCTCGTGCCATTCGGTGCCGAAGCGCAGGAATGGATCGAACGCTATCTGCGCGAAGCGCGTCCCGTGCTGATGGGGGCGCATGCAGCCGATGCGCTGTTTGTGACGGCCCGCGCCGACGGCATGACGCGACAGGCGTTCTGGTATCTGATCAAGCGCTATGCGATCGTGGGCGGGATTCATGCGCCGCTGTCGCCGCACACGTTGCGGCATGCGTTCGCGACCCATTTGCTCGATCACGGCGCCGATCTGCGTGCGGTGCAGATGCTGCTGGGGCATGCGGACATCTCCACCACGCAAATCTATACGCACGTCGCCCGCGAACGGCTGAAAACGCTGCATGCTCAACATCATCCGCGCGGTTGACGCGGTATTCCCACACACCGATGAAGAAAACCCATATCTCCGAGACCCCGGCGACGCAATTTCTGCGTCAACACAAGGTGCCATTCGAAGGACATGCATACGACTATGTCGAACATGGCGGCACTAGCGAATCCGCACGGCAATTGGGCGCCGATGAACATGCAGTCGTCAAAACGCTGGTGATGGAGGACGAGCGCGCGCAACCGTTGATCGTATTGATGCACGGCGACAAGAAAGTATCGACGAAAAATCTCGCCAGACAGATCGGCGTCAAGCGCATCGAGCCGTGCAAGCCGGACGTTGCGAACCGCCATTCGGGCTATCTGGTCGGTGGCACCTCGCCGTTTGGCCTACGCAAAGCGATGCCTATCTATGTCGAATCGACCATCCTCGATATCGCGCGCATTTACATCAATGGCGGCCGTCGCGGTTTTCTGGTCAGCTTGTCGCCGCAGGTGCTGGTCGACTTGCTCAAAGCGACACCGGTCGACTGTGCCGGTGAATGAGCGACTGAATAACTGAGCGACCGGCGCAATCGGCAACCGACTGAGCACACGACGGGACGGACGACTGAGCGAACAACTCCGGTACAATCCGGCCCTGTGATTTCCCGGGACTGAAGAGAGAAACGTCTTGATAAGCCATCTGATTGTCGTGGTGCTGTGTTACTTGATAGGGTCGATATCGTTTGCAGTCGTCGTCAGTGCGTCAATGGGACTGTCCGATCCGCGAAGCTATGGATCGGGCAATCCTGGCGCGACCAACGTATTGCGCAGCGGCAACAAAAAAGCCGCGATCTTGACGCTGATCGGCGATGCTTTCAAAGGGTGGTTCGCGGTCTGGCTGGTGAAGGTACTGGCAGTGCGCTTCAATTTGAGCGATCTCGACATTGCATTGGCGGCGATCGCGGTCTTCATCGGCCATCTGTTCCCGATCTTCTTCCGCTTCCAGGGCGGTAAGGGCGTGGCAACCGCTGCCGGCGTATTGCTGGCGATCAACCCGTTGCTGGGTCTGGCGACGTTGGGCACCTGGCTCGCGATCGCATTCATCTTCAAATATTCGTCGCTCGCTGCACTGGTCGCCGCCATTGCGGCGCCCTTCTACGACGTGCTGATCGTCGGGCAAAACCGTATCACCGCAGCGGTCGGTTTGATGAGCGCACTGCTGATCTGGCGTCATCGCAAAAACATCGAGAATCTGTTTGCCGGACGGGAAAGCAAGATCGGCGGCAAGAAGAAAGGCTGAGCAGACAAGGTCGAGGAGGGCGGCGATCGTCGGTCACCAAAGCGGCGTTTCCCGGATGCGTCGTTTCGAGCAGGAGCGACAATGCAACCTCCGCGGGAGTTTGCCGATGCCTCGCCCTTTTGTTCCTGATCATTGCCCCAGACCGCCAGGCGTTCAAACGTTGTCGTGCCCGACATACGCCACTGGGCCGCGGCATTCGAATGCCCCGCTCATGACCCATCGCGTGACGAGTGTGTCGAACGTTGAGCATGGTTCGTCGGGGTCCGCTTCGGCCGCGCGGGCTGTTCCAGGGAATCCGGAAACAACCAACGCTGCCGGGACGGTGCCCGGCGTGATCGATAGACAAAGGCGGCGGTCAATCGCAGACGTGATGCCGAAAGTACTGGCATTGCTGGCAGGGGAGGGCCTGCTGGAAGCGCCCAGCGCCGCGTGCTTTCATGCAGCGCTGGCGCGCCCGCCCTGGACCAACAGCCTCACCGATGCGCAACGCGAACTGCTGTGCGTGTTTTTCTCGCTGGTCGTGGCAACTGAAATGTGTGAGTGGTCGCACAACGGGGAGCAGTTCCGATTGGTGCTGAGCCCGTCTGAAATCGCCTCCTGGCTGAACGAGAGTCGCGCGCAGGTAGGCGCATGGCGGAGGATGTTTCCCCGGACGCGGGAAATGTCTTGTGCCATCGAAGCACTCAGCGCCGCGATCCGGCGCAATCCCCTTCCTGAACAGACGCCTGTAACGCGTCCCGATGGTGGGGCGGCAACGCAGAGAGCCGATATGGCAACGCTTCGCGGCGCGCTTGCGTATTGTCGCGTGAGAGCATCGCTGGAAAAGGCACAGAGGCAGTACGCGATCAGCGTGACGGAACTGGACATTGCTGAGCAATCGCCCGTTCGTGCGTTAGGGGGGATGTCGTTGGGTGCTAGCACGTCGCAAACCACGGACATGCAGGTTTCCGAGGAAGCGCGCGCGCCATCCACATACGACGCAAACGATGACCCACTGGCGCTACAACGGGCGCAATGCCAACACTACCGTGCCGTATGCGACAGGTGGCGACGCTGCGTTGAGACGCATCCTTACGCGCATGTCGTCAAGTCGGGCGCAATAGCGGTGGACGTTGCTGCGCCGGAGGACAGGGTAAGGATGAGACGACCAGGGAGTAACGAATCCATCGTTGCTCAAGTGCTGCCCCAGGTGTTGGCCGTGCTGGTGGCGGAGGGGAGAATTGACGAGGCAAGTGAGCCGGCCTTTCGGCAAGCATTGCAAATGCCCGCTGGACAGCTGTGGCGTACGCCGAGACAAGTTGCGCTGCTGAAGATGTTTCTGCTGCTCGTGGCCCCTGGCCGTACGTGTGAGTGGCGGGTCAATGGCAAGCGGTTCTTCTGTCGGATCGACCAGTGCGACGTGGCAACGTTCCTCCATTTGTCCCGCAACCAGCTGCGTAATCAGCTTCGCCACGCCGACAAGACGCTCGTCTCGGCACCCGAGATACGGGAGGCGCTGCGACGAGATCGGCTGGGCGTGTCCAAAGATCGTCATGTGCTCCTGCCGGTCCGCCGCCGGTTGCCGAGTCACCCGCCAGCGGTAAGTAGCAATGCAGGCAGCGATTTAAGCAATAACGCAGGCAACAACGCGAATACCGATAACAGTGAAGCGTCGCCCGCATCCGTCGCTGGACCCTCGTGGTCCAGCGAAGCGATGGCTTTCTTGCGCAGCAGTAGGTTCGACTTCAATCCCGGAAGTTGTTGAAGTCCAACGGCGTGTCGGTGATTTCCTTTTTCAGCAGGGCGATCGTCGATTGCAGGTCGTCGCGCTTGGTACCCGATACGCGCACTGCATCGCCCTGGATGCTGGCCTGTACCTTGATTTTGCTGTCCTTGATCGTCTTGACGATCTTTTTGGCCAGATCGCCGGACACGCCCTTTTTGATCGTGATGACTTGCTTCACACGGTCGCCGCCCATCTTCTCGACCTTGCCGTATTCCAGAAAACGCACATCGACATTGCGTTTGGCCATCTTCGAGACCATCACGTCTTTCACCTGACCGAGCTTGAAGTCGTCATCCGCGTGCGCGGTCAGCTCGTGTTCCTTCTGTTCCAGACGGGAGTCGGAGCCCTTGAAGTCGAAGCGGGTCGAAATTTCCTTGTTGGATTGTTCGACCGCATTCTTTACTTCGATCATGTTCGCTTCGCATACGACGTCGAACGTTGGCATGTTTATCTCCTTGAATGCACGCCGGCAGACCGTGGCGGCGGCCGGCTCGTTATAATCACTGACCTGCCTATTTTACCGTCGTCGGCGCGCTTCCCCTAGCGCTCACGTCGCGACGCCGTTAATTGGTCCGATTTTTCCGGGCGGGTACCGGCACCCGTCGGCACACGTCAGCGCAACTGGCGACGGATGCCGGCGACCCGGTCGGCGCGACACCTGACAACCGATGCCTGATCTTGATGCCTGACCTTCGTTCCGCTCCCGACCATCCGTCCGTCGCGTTGCTGCACCACGACGTGTCGCTGCGAGCAAACAATACCTTCGGCTTTGACGTACGCGCGCGTTTGAGCGCAACCGTGCGTTCCGAAGCGGCGTTGCGTACCGTGCTGGCCGATCCGCGCGTCGCCGGCTTGCCGCGACTGGTGATCGGCGGGGGCAGTAATTTATTGCTGACA
>CAWUJR010000297.1:0-5189 GCA_963922375.1 uncultured Robbsia sp. | reverse complement strand
ATGTCTGGATCGGCACCATCGGCATCGCTGGCATCGCTGGCATCGCTACTGCCGCCCGCGCCTGATGATGTGCCCGAGGCGCCCGACGCGGCAGAGGCAGGTTGCGCAGGCGCGCGCACGCGATGACTTTCGACAGCAAAGGCCAACGAAAGCGCCGCGATGACTGCAACGATTGCGATCGTTGCACGGCGCATCCGGTGAGACAAAATCATTGAGGCGTTCTCCAGGGTGCCACTTTCGGCAGCAGCAGCATGCCGGGGATAGCGAGCACCGCGCACAAGATGAAAAAATGAAACCAGCCGGTCGAATCGACCAGATAGCCCGTACCGGCATTCGCAAAGGTACGCGGCACAGAGGCCAGGCTGGTGAAAAGCGCAAATTGGGTGGCAGTGTACCGCTCATCGGTGGTGCTCGCGATATAGGCGGTAAACGCGGCCGTCCCCAGACCCGCACCGAAGGCTTCCAGCGCGATCACGGCACCCAGATCCAGCGAGGTGGCATGCACCCCTTGGGACGCGAGCCACGCAAAGCCCAGCGTCGACACGATCTGCGCGATACCGAAGATCCACAGACCTCGGGCAATGCCGATGCGAACCAACCACACCCCTCCCAGGATACCGCCAGCCACGCTGGCCCACAGGCTGCTGGCTTTGGCAACCAGACCGATCTGCGTTTTTGTGAAGCCCAGATCCAGGTAGAACGAGGTCGCCAGCGCGGTCGCCATGCTGTCGCCAAGCTTATACAGAAAGATGAAAGCCAGAATCAGCAGCGCGTTGCGCCAGCCGCCCCGATCGACGAACTCGCGAAACGGCAGCACGACGGCATCCCGCAGCGATTTCGGCGGCGCACCCCGGACGACCGGTTCATCCACGACCAGTGTCATGATCATGCCGGGCAGCATGAAGGCGGCGGTGACGACGAACACCGTCGACCACGGCAGATGATCGGCCAGCACCAGCGATAACGAGCCCGGTACCAAGCCGGCAATCTTGTAGGCGTTGACATGGATCGCGGTGCCCAGCCCTTGTTCGCGATCCAGCAGACGCTCGCGGCGAAACGCATCGATCACGATATCGGAGCTCGCGCTGAAAAACGCCACGGCCACCGCGAGCAGGGCGACGCTGCCTAATGCGTGACGCGGCGAGACGAAGCCCATCGCGGCAATCGCACCGGCCACCAGAATCTGGGTCAACAACATCCAGCCGCGTCGCCGTCCCGGTCGCCAGCGCCCGATCGTCGGACGGAAGCGATCAAGCAACGGCGCCCAGATGAATTTCCAGGTGTAAGGGAACTGGATCAGCGTGAACAGGCCGATCTGCTTCAAATCCACGCCTTCCGAGCGCAGCCAGGCCTGGACCAGGTTCAACAACACGAACAGCGGCAAGCCAGAGGTGAAGCCGAGAAATACACAGATCAGCATCCGCGTATTGAAATAGGCGCGCCATCCTTCGAGGGGCGCCTGTTGGGGCGGTGTCTGCATGAAGAAATCAGGAACGAGCGGCGTAGTGTCGAGCGGCGTCGACGATCCGATGACGGTTCAGATCTTTTCGACGCGATAGACCGCAAGACTACCACGCCAGTTTGCACCCCAGCGGATCGGTTGGCCGCCGGTCAGTACCACGCGTTCGAGAATACGGATGCCCACTTCGGAGGCGAGCGTCTCGAAATCGTGGATCGTCAACACCCGCACGTTCGGCGTGTTGTACCACTGATAGGGCAGTGCGCGCGACACCGGCATCCGGCCTTTGAGCACGGCCAGCCGGTGCGGCCAATAACCGAAATTCGGAAATGAAACGATGCATTGTCGGGCAACACGCGCGGTCTCGCGCAGGATCGCGGCGGTTTGGTGAATGGTCTGCAGGGTTTGCGACAGTACGGCGAAATCGAAGCTATCGTCGTCGAACAGCCGCAGACCATCCTCCAGATTTTGCTGGATCACATTGACGCCTTTTTGCGCGCAGGCAAGTACGCCGGTATCGTTGATCTCGATGCCATACCCGCGGATGTCGAGCTCTTCGACCAGGAGCGCGAGCAGCGAACCATCGCCGCAACCTAGATCGAGTACCGATGTGCCCGGCTCGACCCATCGTGCGAGCGCGCGGAAATCGGGGCGTGACGCCAGATTCGCGGCAACGTGCGTGGTGGCCGGATGGGTGGCTTCGGGTGTCACGGTCGGCGGTGCGACCGGGGCCAATGCCGGGGACGATGTCATGGGCGGCGCCTCGTTGCCGCGTGTCGAGTGCACGTCTTGCGACGTCGTACGGTTGTCATTCGACGTCATGCGTTCACCTCTTCTGCAATGCGTGCGTACTGCGCGCGAATCAGGTTGTGATACCGCGCATCGTTCAGCAGGAAAGCATCATGTCCATGCGGCGCATCGATTTCCGCATAGCTGACGTGACGCTTCAATTTCAGGAGGGCCTGTACCAACTCGCGCGATCGTGCCGGCGCGAACCGCCAGTCGGTGGTAAACGATGCGACGAAAAACTTGGCCGTGCTGGCTTCTAGCGCCGCGGTCAGGTCGCCATCGAAATCTTTCGACGGATCGAAATAGTCGAGCGCACGCGTGATCAGCAGGTAGGTGTTGGCATCGAAATATTCGGCAAACTTGTCGCCCTGGTATCGCAGATACGATTCGACTTCGAATTCCACATCGAAGCTGAATTTGTACGCATCCAGTGCCCCCTCTGCACGCCGAAGTGCGCGACCGAACTTGCTGGCCATATCGTCGTCGGACAGATAGGTGATATGCCCGATCATCCGCGCGACGCGTAGGCCGCCACGCGGTTTGACATCGTGCGCGTAGTAGTCACCGCCATGGAAGTCCGGGTCGGAGCGGATCGCCGAACGCGCCACTTCGTTGAACGCGATGTTCTGCGCGGACAGCTTCGGCGTGGACGCGATCACCAGGCAGTGCGCGACACGCGCCGGATACAGCAGGCTCCACGCCAAGGCCTGCATGCCGCCCAGGCTGCCGCCCATCACGGCGGCGAAACGCGCGATGCCGAAACGATCGGCGACACGCGCTTGCGTATGCACCCAGTCTTCCACCGTAATGACGGGAAAACGCGCGCCATAGGGTCGGCCGGTGGCCGGGTCGAGACTCATCGGACCGGTCGAGCCGAAGCAGGAACCCAAGTTGTTCACGCCGATGACAAAGAAGCGATTGGTGTCCAGCGGCTTGCCGGGACCGATCATATTGTCCCACCAGCCCACTTCCTGAGTGTCGGCATCGATGCCGGCAACATGATGCGAGGCGTTCAGCGCATGGCAAATCAATACGGCGTTCGAGCGTGCCGCATTCAATGTGCCGTATGTTTCGACCATCAGGTCGTAAGCAGGGAGGGTTTGACCGTTTTGCAGCGCGAGCGCCTGGTCGAAATGCATCCTGACAGGGGTAACGAAGCCGATCGACGATTCCATGAGTCCACACAAGGGTGGCGAAACGGTCGGCTCACAGCCCGATGCGGGCTATCGCTGACGACCGCTTTAGCCGGATTTGTAATGAAACGACCCTCGGGCCAAGGCCCTCATGATCGTTTCGCGCGCCCGCAATCGAGTCAGCAAATCGGCGCGTGTTTTCGAATTCTTGAAACTGCCGAGAGTATACACCGTGTCGGTGCACTATGCGCCGGTAGCGGGGCGATGAGATTGGCTGCCTCGCATTCCCTTACAGCATGGGGCGGCTGCCATGTCAGGAACACGGTTTGCGAAATCGCGCACATCAGTTCAGCGAACTTCACGACTGAAAAAGGAGTCCTTCATGACAGTCATCGACACGATCAAATCCGTTTTTGGTGCCGATCCGGCAGAACGGGCCGACGCGGACATGCGAAAGGTTCTGAACACGTTGAAGAGCCTCAATCCGAAGCCGATCGAGCACCTGGACGCAGCGCAGGCGCGCCGTCAGCCGTCGGCGGCAGATGCGGTGAAGAAGATGCTGGAACAAATGGGCGTGGATGCAAAAGCGCCTGCGGGCGTGCGTAGCCGCGATATCACGATCGATGGGGCGGCGGGGTGGAACCCGGCCCGGGTATTTACCCCGACGACGCGTGCCAGGGCGGGGGAGCCGATCGAGCCGTTGCCGCTGATCCTTTACTTTCATGGGGGCGGTTTTGTGGTCGCGGACCTGGACACGTATGATGCCGCGCCGCGTGCGATCGCCGCGCAGACGGGTGCGATCGTGCTTTCCGCGCATTATCGTCAGGCACCGGAGCACAAGTTCCCTGCAGCACACGACGATGCGATCGCGGCCTGGCGGTGGACGCTTGCCAATGCCGCGCGTCTGGGGGCGGATCCCACCCGGCTGGCCGTGATGGGCGAAAGCGCAGGCGCGAATCTCGCAGCCAATGTGACGATCTACGCACGGGATCACGGGTTGCAGATGCCGGTCAGTCAGGGGCTGGTGTACCCGATCACCGATGCCAATACGCATACGCTTTCGTATGAGGAAAACCGCCAGGCCCAGCCGCTGAATAAACCGATGATGCTGTGGTTCGTCGAGCAGAGCCTTGCCGATCCGTCAGCCAAAGCCGACAAGCGCCTGAAATTGGTCGAACAGGATCTGCGTAACCTGCCGCCGACTTTTCTGATTACTGCCGGCATCGATCCGCTCCGATCCGACGGGGAAAAGTTCGGCAAGGCGTTGAAAGACGCGGGCAATCGTGTCGAGGCGCGTAATTACGCCGGCGTCACGCACGAGTTTTTCGGTATGGGTGCGGTCGTTCAGGCAGCGCGCGAAGCGCAGGGGTTCCTGGCTGCTGGCATGCGCGCGGCATTTGGACCGACCACGCCGACGCATACGGGCTTGGGTCGTCGTCATGGCTCGATGGTCTCAGAAGGATCGTCGCACACTGCGCGCGCGGATGAAAGCGCGTCCACGCTGACCCCTGCCGAAGCGGCAACCGCCCGCGCGGCTACGCCTGCATCGTCTGAAACGGCGGCAGCAGACACGGCGATCATGCGAGCGGGACCGTCGACGTCGGCGATGGACTTCGAAAGTGCGTCGGGATTGACTGCGGGTCGATCGGTCGCCGATGCACCGCTAAGCGATGCGATCAGCGGCCGGCCCGACGTAATGCGTTGATCGACTGCACGCGCCGATCCACGTAGTGGGGTCGGCCGCGTGAGACGCGGGGCACATGCGATGTCGTGCCGTTGCCGTTCGCGTCGATCTGAGGCGGCGCGCC
>CAWUJR010000296.1:0-5215 GCA_963922375.1 uncultured Robbsia sp. | reverse complement strand
CCCCCGGCCCGGTAGTCGGAGACTGCCTGCCGCAGAAGGACGTGATCTACGCACGCTTAAACCTGGACGACGAGGAATTTGCGCTGTACCAGCGACTTGCCACTGAACTTCACGCAGCGGCGCCTGCGACACGGACGCCCGATCTGGTGATTTTCCTGCAGGCGAGTCCGGAAACGCTGTTCGCCCGCATTCAGAAACAGGCAAACGGCGTCGAGCTGCAAATCACCGACAGCTATCTGCGCGCGTTGTGCGACGCGTACAATCAGTTTTTCTACCACTACAACGATGCACCGCTGCTGACGGTCAATGCGGATAATCTGGAGCCCGCCGACAACGATGCGGATCTGGGCCTGTTGCTCGATCACATCCACGCGATGCGGGGTCCGCGCGAAGTCTTCGTCAAAGGCGAGCTGTAAGAAGTATTCATGTCCTACCTACAAGAATCAACCCTCCGCCCGGTCACCGTGCCGCGCCTGCAAACCATGCGCGATGCGGGCGAAAAGATCGCGATGCTGACCTGTTACGACGCCAGTTTTGCGTCGCTGCTCGATCGCGCCGGTGTCGATGCGCTGCTGATCGGCGATTCGCTCGGTAACGTGTTGCAGGGTCACGCGACCACGCTGCCGGTGATGCTCGACGACATTGCCTATCACACCGCCTGCGTCGCCCGGGGCGCGCAACGGCCACTGATCATCGCCGATCTCCCGTTCGGCACGTATGGCACCCCTGAAGCGGCGTTCGCCGCGTCCGTCGCCTTGATGCGGGCCGGTGCACAGATGGTCAAACTCGAAGGGGGTGCCTGGCTTGCGGACACCGTGCGCTTTCTGGTCGAGCGTTCGGTGCCCGTGTGCGCCCATATCGGGCTGACCCCGCAATCGGTCCATGCGTTTGGCGGCTTCAAAGTCCAGGGGCGCACGTTGGCCGGGGCGGACACGCTCAAGTTGGATGCGGAAGCCGTGCAGGATGCGGGTGCCCAACTGATCGTGATCGAAGCCGTACCGGCAGTCCTGGCGGCCGAGCTGACCGATATCCTGGCTGTGCCGACCATCGGCATCGGTGCCGGCGCGCAATGCTCGGGGCAGGTGTTGGTGTTGCACGACTTGCTGGGCGTGTTCCCGGGCAAGCGCCCTCGCTTCGTCAAGGATTTCGTGTCAGGCGAAGCGTCGATCGGCGCGGGTATCGAAGCGTACGTCCGCGCGGTGAAGGACGGCAGTTTCCCCGATCAGGAACACACGTTCTGATCGACGATCGATAAAAGTGAAACGCGAGACCAAAGCGAGACCGAAGCGAAACCCATCGTCTCACCACGCCGGCCGCGCGGAATAGCCCGAAAGCCGGCGTGAACGATGCGCGGGACATCCGCTCATAAAAAAAGCGCCACGGCGGTCGTGGCGCTTTTTTTCGCCTTCGCGCTGATTATTCGAAAAAGCTCTTCACCTTATCGAACCAACTCTTGCTTTGCGGATTGTGCCGCGCACCGCCTTCGTCGAGCGAGCGCTCGAATTGCTGCAGCAGTTCCCGTTGCGTATCGGTCAGCTTCACCGGCGTCTCGACGACCACGTGCACGTACAAGTCGCCCGGCAAACTCGAACGTAGGCCCTTGATGCCCTTGCCGCGCAGACGGAACGTCTTGCCCGATTGCGTGCCTTCCGGGACCGGGAACGTCACGCGACCGGCGAGGGTCGGCACTTCGATATCGCCCCCCAGCGCGGCCGTGGTGAACGAAATGGGCATCTGGCAGTGCAGGTCGTCGCCATCGCGTTCGAACACCGAGTGCGATTTGATGTGGATCTCGATGTAGAGATCACCGGCCGGTCCACCGTTTACCCCCGGCTCACCGTTCCCGGCGGAACGAATGCGCATGCCTTCGTCGATCCCGGCCGGAATTTTGACTTCGAGCGTCTTCGTTTCCTTGACCTTGCCTACGCCATGGCAATTCGTGCAGGGATCGGGAATATAACTACCGGTGCCATGGCACTTCGGGCAGGTTTGCTGCACGCTGAAGAAGCCCTGCGACATCCGCACCTGGCCCTGGCCGCCGCAGGTCGGGCAGGTCTGTGCCTTGGTACCGGGTTTTGCACCGTGACCATGACAGACGCCGCATTCGCTCCAGCCCGGCACGCGAATCTGCGTGTCATAGCCGTTCGCCGCCTGCTCCAGCGTGATTTCCATGCTGTAGCGGAGGTCCGCGCCACGATAGACTTGCGGGCCACCTCGTCCCCGTCCACCGCCCGCCGCACCACCACCGAAGATATCGCCGAAGATATCGCCAAATGCATCGGCAAAGCCGCCGAATCCTTGGCCGCCGCCACCCATATTCGGGTCGACGCCGGCATGACCATATTGATCGTATGCAGCACGCTTCTCCGGATCGGACAGCATTTCATAGGCTTGCTTGCCTTCCTTGAAATGCTCCTCGGCCTGCTTATCGCCGGGGTTACGGTCCGGATGGTACTTCATCGCCAACTTGCGATAGGCTTTCTTCAGTTCGTCGTCACTGGCGTTCTTCGCGACACCGAGAATTTCGTAAAAATCACGTTTTGCCATGGTCTTGCCTTGTCAGGCGTTAATTACTTCCGGCTGAAAAAAATGCATGGCGGACGGCGCCAAAGTGTCTCCACCCGGCTCCGGCCGCCACGACGAACCGCTCGAAGCGGTCCGGCTCGCTACGCTAAGCGCGCTTAGTCCTTCTTGACTTCCTTGAAGTCTGCGTCCACGACGTCGTCCTCGGCCTTCGAAGCAGAAGCACCGCCCGCTGCACCGGCCGGGCCCGCCGCTGCTGCACCGGCGTCACCGCCTTGTGCCGCCTGCGCATCGGCGTAGATCTTCTCGCCCAATTGCTGCGAAGCCTGACCCAGTGCGCTGACTTTCTCGTCGATCGCAGCCTTGTCCGTCCCCTTCAGTGCTTCTTCCAGGTCCTTGATCGCCGCTTCGATCTTACCCTTCGTGTCCGCATCCACCTTGTCGCCGTGCTCGGTCAACGCCTTCTGCGTGCTGTGGATCAATGCCTCACCCGAATTACGGGAGTCGATCAACTCACGCAGCTTGTGGTCTTCCGCTGCATTGGCCTCTGCGTCCTTCACCATGCGCTCGATCTCTTCCTCGGACAAACCGGAGTTCGCCTTGATCGTGATCTTGTTTTCCTTGCCGGTCGCCTTGTCCTTCGCCGACACGTGCAAGATACCGTTCGCGTCGATGTCGAAGGTCACTTCGATCTGCGGCGTGCCACGCGGTGCCGGGGCGATACCCTCGAGGTTGAACTCACCCAGCAGCTTGTTGCCCGATGCCAGTTCGCGTTCGCCCTGATACACCTTGATCGTCACGGCCGGCTGATTGTCGTCCGCCGTCGAGTAGACCTGTGCATGCTTGGTCGGGATCGTGGTGTTCTTCGTGATCATCTTCGTCATCACGCCGCCCAGGGTCTCGATCCCCAGCGACAGCGGCGACACGTCCAGCAGCAGCACGTCCTTACGGTCGCCCGACAACACTTCGCCTTGAATCGCAGCGCCCACGGCAACGGCTTCGTCCGGGTTCACGTCACGACGCGGATCCTTGCCGAAGAATTCCTTTACCTTCTCCTGCACCTTCGGCATACGCGTCATACCGCCGACCAGGATGATGTCGTCGATGTCGCCGACCTTCACGCCTGCGTCCTTAATCGCGATACGGCACGGCTCGATGCTGCGCTCGATCAAGTCTTCCACCAACGCTTCCAGCTTCGAGCGGGTGATCTTCAGGTTCAAGTGCTTCGGACCGCTCGCGTCTGCCGTCACGTACGGCAGATTGATTTCGGTCTGCTGCGAGCTCGACAATTCGATCTTCGCCTTTTCCGCTGCTTCCTTCAGACGTTGCAGCGCCAGCACGTCCTTGCCCAGATCCACACCTTGTTCTTTCTTGAACTCGGAGATGATGTAATCGATGATCCGTTGGTCGAAGTCTTCGCCGCCTAGGAACGTGTCGCCGTTCGTCGACAGCACTTCGAATTGCTTCTCACCGTCAACATCGGCGATCTCGATGATCGAGACGTCGAATGTGCCGCCGCCCAAGTCATACACGGCTACCTTGCGGTCGCCCTTTTCGCTCTTATCCAGGCCGAATGCCAGCGCCGCAGCGGTCGGTTCGTTGATGATCCGCTTAACGTCCAGACCCGCGATACGGCCGGCATCCTTCGTTGCCTGACGCTGGCTGTCGTTGAAGTACGCCGGCACGGTGATCACCGCTTCCGTGACCGGCTCGCCCAGATAGTCTTCCGCGGTCTTCTTCATCTTGCGCAGGATTTCAGCCGAAATCTGCTGCGGAGCCAGCTTCTCGCCATGCGCTTCGACCCATGCGTCGCCATTGTCGGCACGCACGATCTTGTAGGGCATCAGCGAGATGTCCTTTTGTACTTCCTTTTCTTCGAAACGACGACCGATCAACCGCTTCACCGCATACACGGTGTCGCGCGGATTGGTCACTGCCTGCCGCTTCGCAGGTGCCCCGACCACGATCTCGCCATCTTTCAGGTAGCCAATGATGGAGGGCGTAGTACGCGCGCCTTCCGCGTTTTCGATAACCCGGGCCTGCTTGCTTTCCATCACTGCAACGCACGAGTTCGTCGTGCCCAGGTCGATGCCGATGATCTTGCCCATCTCGTAATTCTCCTAGCTCTTGAGCCGTGTCGCGAAGCCTTGCTTCGCCAATATTCAGATATGTTCAGAAAATGGATGCGTACCGGCGTTTTTCAAGACCCTGCCGGTCGCATTGGCATAAAAATTTACTTCGGGGCGGCGACCATCACCAGCGCTGGGCGCAATACGCGATCGGCGATCACGAAGCCCTTCTGCAGCACGGTGACGATCGTGTTCGCTTCCTGATCGGCCGGAACCATCGAAATGGCCTGGTGACGATGCGGGTCGAACTTTTCGCCAACCGCCGGCTGAACGGCGCTGACGCGGCCCTTCTCGAGCGCCGACGTCAACTGGCGCAGCGTCAGTTCGACGCCTTCCCGAAGCTTGACCGCATCACCGGTCTGATCGGCGAGTGCCGCTTCCAGGCTGTCGGCAACCGGCAGCAGATGTTCGGCAAAGCTTTCGATCGCAAACTTGTGCGCCTTCGACACATCTTCCTGCGCGCGGCGACGGACGTTTTCCGTCTCGGCCTTCGCACGCAGGAAGTCTTCCTTCAGCGACGCGATTTGTGCGTGCGCGTCGGCCAGCGCGGCGGCCGACTCGGC
>CAWUJR010000295.1:0-5216 GCA_963922375.1 uncultured Robbsia sp. | reverse complement strand
GCTTTGTGATTCGATGCCGCGGCCTGCGCTGCCCGCTGCCCGCTGCCCGCTGCGCTCAAGCGTTCCACGAAACGTCGGCAAATGCATCGACCAAAAAGTCGATCAGCCGACGCACCTTCAGCGACAGCTGTTTGCGCGTCGGGTACACCGCATAGACGCCCAACTCGACTGAACGATACTGCGGCATCAACTCGACCAGCATGCCCGCGCGCACGTCCTGGTCAAGCATGAAACTCGGTTGCAGCGTGATGCCGCCGTGCGACAGCGCGATCGCCCGGCAGGTATCGCCGTTGTTCGAATAGACGCGCGCCCGCGTGCGCACCGAGACCGCCCCGTCCGGGCCTGTGAAATGCCACTCGTCCCGTCCGGCCCAATTCGTGTACGCCAACACCCGGTGCTTCGCTAGGTCTTTCGGACAAATCGGCGTGCCATGCCGCGCCAAGTAATCGGGCGTCGCGCAGAGCAGCATCCGTGTACTGGCCAATTTTCGGCTGACCAGCGTCGAATCCGGCATCGCGCTGATCCGTACCGCCAGGTCGTAGCCTTCATCGACCAGATCGACGACCCGGTCGTTCAACGAGATATCCAGATCGACTTGCGGATGGGCGTCCATGAAGCGGCACCACAGTGGGGCCAGATGGTCGACACCGAAGCTCAACGGCACATTGACCCGGATCACTCCGCTTGGATCCTGATTCCGTGAAGCCACCTCGGCTTCCGCATCGTCAAGCGCCGCCAGCAATTCTTTCGAGCGCTGATAAAACATCCGGCCTTCGTCGGTCAACGACAACCTTCGGGTGGTCCGCTGCAGCAATCGCACACCCAGGCGCTGCTCCAAACTATCGACATAACGCGACACGGCCGCCTTCGACATGCGCAACGATTCGACCGCACCGACGAAACTCCCTGCTTCGACCACCGACGTAAATACCGCCATCTCCAGCGTGCGATCCATCCCCGATCCTGTATCTATAGGGTGTGAAAGAAAACGGACGGAAATTGCGCCGGCAATTGTCCCTCCGTTCGATATGATATTTCCCTATGATAGTGGTTTATCGTTGATATTTGGATCAATAAAATAAAAAATCGAATGCTTCCGGAAATCAAAGATGGGCCGCCCTAACAATCTCACCCTCCGCCCCGTTCAGCGCGCGCCCTCGGGCCTGCACTACCTGTGCCGTCCTGCTGCACAAACCGACGAGCGGGACGAAACGGGCGATAGCCACGCCGCCAGGGCAACCACGCGCCGCCTCGTGTTGCTGCATGGCGTAGGCGGAAACGAAACGAATCTCGCGGGGCTGGCAGCACAGATCGATCCGCGGATCGAGGTGATATTGCTCCGCGGCCCGCTGACGCTGGCGCAGGGACAATACGGCTGGTTTCAGGTGAATTTTGGAACATCGGGCCCTGTCATCGACGCCGATCAGGCGAATCGCAGCCGCAAACAATTGCTGGCGACGTTGGCATCGTTGCCGAATGCAGACGACGCCACAGACGCCGTCGCATACAGAAACGGAAATGCAATCGGATCCCCATCCGGATCTGGCGCAGCGCGCCGGACCGCGCCCTCGCACACCGTCATAGCCGGCTTCAGCCAGGGCGGCATCATGAGCGCGAGTGTGGCACTGAGCGCGCCGGAGGCAGTCGACGGATTTGGCATCCTGAGCGGACGGATCCTGCCGGAACTCGTGCCGTATATTGCGACCAACGACGCGTTACGCGCACTGTCCGGCTTCATTGCACACGGACTGTTCGATAACAAGTTGCCGGTGGCGTGGGCCCATCGTGCGCACGATCAACTGCAGGCACTGCAGGTCGAGCACGAGGCGCACACCTATTCAATGGGGCATGAATTGACTGCAGAGGTCGTTGGCGATTTCGAGCGATGGCTCGCGGGGCCGCTTCGCTTATAAGAGAGGCGGCGCCCACAGCCCAGCGATAACGGACGGCGGTAGGCGTCTACTTGCGCTGCGCACGCTATATAGAGTGACAGGTACCGCCACTGCCCGCCGCCCCGCCCGCTGCTCATCTGACGCAGCGGCATCAGAAAACCGTTGTTTCAAGCCGCCTTCGCCAACTCGGCATCGATCGCGGCCAGCAGACGCGGATCGTCGGCGGTCACGTCCGGCGCGAAGCGTCCGACCACCTGGCCGTTCGCATCGACCAGGAACTTCTCGAAGTTCCACAACACGTCCGGCGCTTCATTCGGCGTCATGCCATACCCTTTCAGGCGCTCGCGGAACGGGCCGTCACCGGTCGCTTGCGGCTGCGCGCTGGTCAGCGCTTTATAAAGCGGGTGCTGGTCTTCGCCGACCACCGAAATCTTCGAGAACAGGGGAAACTTCACGTCGTACGTCAAGCTGCAGAACGATTTGATTTCTTCGTCGCTACCGGGCTCTTGCCCTTTGAAGTTGTTCGCCGGAAAACCAAGGATCTCCAGGCCTTTTGCTTGACGCGCTTCATACAGCTTCTCCAGCCCTTCATATTGCGGCGTCAATCCGCACTTGGAGGCGACGTTTACAACCAACAATACCTTGCCTTTATAGGCGGACAGCGACTTCGCTTCGCCATCGATCGATTGCACGGGAACATCGTAGACTGATTGACTCATGAGGGGCCTCTTTTGGTCGGTGAAGGTGCGGATGGATCGGATGGGATCGATACTAACCGATTGCTTTCGGCACCGCTGAGCGCCCCCTCAAGCACGACGCGGCCGCCGTCGTGCCGCCTTTCTCAATGTGTCGTTCCACACATAAAGCGCGATTGTTGCGATTTCATCGAGCAAACGTGACATTTTTCTGTCGCAGATATGCGACAAATAAGCAATGCCGTAAAACTTACATGCCCGAAAGCTGGCGTCCGAGGCCCCGGCCCGCCGGGATGCGAGTCTTACGCATCGTAATGTTTCCAAAAGTGAAATTGTTAATTTCTAAAATGGCGCACAGCGGCGATTAACGGCTTCGTACAGTTCGTCTGCGCTTGATGAACAGGTGATCCATCAAACCCGTTCGCATTTAGACGGACACGCAACCATTTCGTACACACAGGGACAGAAGAAACATGAAGAAGACTTTGTTGGCCGTGGCGATCCCCGCCATCCTGATGAGCGGTGCCGCTCACGCGCAAAGCAGCGTCACACTGTACGGTTTGATCGACGAAGGTATCGATTACATTTCGAATGTCGGCGGCAATCACTCGTACCAAATGGTCAGCGGCGAAACGGCGGGTAGCCGTTGGGGCCTGAAGGGCAACGAAGATCTGGGCGGCGGTCTGAGCGCGGTGTTCCGATTGGAAAACGGTTTCAACGTGAACAGCGGAACGCTCGGCCAAGGTGGTCGTGAGTTCGGTCGTCAAGCGTATGTCGGTCTGGATTCGAAGCAATACGGTACGTTGACCTTGGGTCGCCAGTATGACGCAACGGTCGACATGTGGACCCCGTTCACGGCCGTCGGCAACACGGTCGGCGACTTTGCATCGCATCCGTTTGACAACGACAACGGCGACTGGGATACCCGCAACAACAACTCGGTCAAGTACGTGTCGCCTGTGGTCGCTGGCTTCCAAGGCGAAGCAGTGTACGCATTCAGCAACTCGACCGGCTTCTCGAACAACCGTTCGTACAGCGCGGCAGGTACCTATACGTACGGTCCGTTCTCGGCGGTTGCGGCGTACATGAAGTTCACGAACCCGGGTTCGGCAACGAACACGAGCGGTGCAGCGTCGACCGACTACCTGTTCTCGGACTCGTCTGAACAGCACATCGACGGCGGCCTGAAGTGGACGTTCGCGAACCAGTCGAATGTCGGCATCGCTTACTCGCACACCGATGTGTACGCGAACAATGGCGTGATTGGCAGCGGCGTGAACGGCGGTACGTTCGCAGCCACGAACTCGATCAAGTTCGACAACTTCGAAATCAACGGCCAGTACTTCTTCACGCCGGTTTTCTGGGCAGTGGCATCGTACACCTACACGCACGCGTCGCAGCATACGTTCACCGGCGAAAACGTCAGCTTCTGGAACCAAGGTTCGCTGATGGTCGATTACGATCTGAGCAAGCGTACGTCGGTCTACGCGATGGCTGCGTACCAACGCGCCAGCCAGAACGCGCTGGGCGGTGGTGCTAACGTCGAAGGCTTCGGCTACTCGACCAGCCCGTCGCAAACGCTTATCCGCTTGGGCGTGACGCACCACTTCTAAGCCGAATGGGCTTCAGGTCCGCGCCCGCCGTGGACCCGCGAGATGTCCTTCACGGGGCGTAGCAATCGAAACCGGCCAATCCCCTTTCAACGGGATTGGCCGGTTTTTTCGTGGATGGCTTGCGTCGATAGCTCTCATCGATCGTTTCATCGATGAGAGCTATCGGTCGGTTTCGTCAGTCCGCGTCGTGGATGACATCGATAACGTCCATTCCTCGTGCGACATGCCACTTCCGTCAGGAGCTGGTTGCCTGGAACGCTTTCCAAAAGCCGTACCGCCCCGCGTAACCACCGCCCATCGAATTACAGGTCGGTGATGCCCAGCCTGCAGCACAATCGTTGTCGCGGTCATACGACCAATAGTGCAGGGCTGGCAGCCCGCTGCGGCGCGCCCATTGGGCGACGGTCGTCGCATCCTGTGTCGTGAAACGTTCGGTGGTCACGTCATTCAAGCCGATCATCGGTGTCAATTCGATGTTCGCGTACGGCACATGCCAGTGGTCATGCAGATTCATCGCGGCCTGTATGGCTGACTGCCCCATCTGGCATTGACTGCCCGTCACGACACACACCGATGCATCCGCATTGCCGTAGTCCATCACCATCAGATTGACATTCACGTCCGCCGGCCAGGTGGATTCATTGCCACGCCAGCCTAATACATCGCGCGTTGCCTGCATCGCCTGGTCGCCGAGGACATTGAAGCCGTCTGCCGCTTGTGTGCCCAGCGATACGGCGCTGGCACCCCCTTGATTAGGTGCGAGCGTCGCCAGTGTCAGCCGGTAGTGGAGCGCCGGATAGCGACGACGCAGCGCCGGAAGGCGTTGCAATAAGCTGGCAATGTCGCTCGCACTGACGCCGCCTTCGATATCGTAGTCCAGCACGCTGGGCGGCCGCGCGTTCCACGCACTGAGAAATTGCTGCATGCCGGCATCGGTCGAACACGTGAAGGCCCCTGCCGCGCCGCCCGTCGCGAGCGCATACGCGACGTTCGCGCGTGCGAAACGCTGCACATTG
>CAWUJR010000294.1:0-5220 GCA_963922375.1 uncultured Robbsia sp. | reverse complement strand
ACCGCGCCGATGCCCGCCGACCCCGCTATTCGCACCGACGCAACCGAGCCCTATCTGTCGCGCGACGTGCAAGCGGGGGCAACGTCCGATCAGCTTGCGCGCGACCGGCATCGCGATCCGCCACCGTCGTTTTAATGTAGTGATTCCCTGGCTGTCCAGGCCGATTTCATCCTTAACTTAGCGCATGTTCGCCATGCGAGCCACGATGCACGACAAGATCCTCATCCTCGATTTCGGCTCCCAAGTCACCCAACTGATTGCTCGCCGCGTGCGCGAAGCGCATGTCTATTCGGAAATCCATCCGTACGACGTCGACGAAGCGTTCATTCGCGGCTTTGCGCCGAAGGGCATCATCTTGTCGGGCGGACCGAGCTCGGTCACCGAAGGCGACACGCCGCGCGTACCGCAAGCGGTGTTCGAACTCGGCGTGCCGGTGTTGGGCATCTGTTACGGCATGCAGGCGATGGCCGAACAGTTGGGTGGTAAAGTGCACGCTGGCGATCAGCGCGAATTCGGTTATGCCGCCGTGCGGGCGCACGGGCATACACGACTTCTCGACGGTATCGAAGATAGCCGTACCGCCGAAGGGCATGGCATGCTGGACGTCTGGATGAGCCATGGCGACAAGGTCGAAGCCTTGCCGCCGGGTTTCAAACTGATGGCATCTACGCCGTCCTGCCCGTTGGCCGCGATGGCCGATGAAGAGCGCGGTTTCTATGGTGTGCAGTTCCACCCGGAAGTCACGCACACAAAGCAGGGCGCAGCGATTCTGCGGCGCTTCGTGGTCGATGTCTGCGGCGCAAAGGCCGATTGGGTGATGGATGGTTATGTCGCAGAGGCGATCGAGAAGATCCGCGCCCAGGTTGGCGATGAAGAAGTGATTCTGGGCTTGTCCGGCGGTGTGGATTCGTCGGTCGCCGCGGCGTTGCTGCATCGCGCGATCGGCGACAAGCTGACGTGCGTATTCGTCGATCATGGTCTGTTGCGCCTCAACGAAGCGGAGCAGGTCATGAAGACCTTCGCCGAGAACCTGGGTGTCAAGGTCATCCACGTCGATGCGAGCGCCGAATTTCTCGGCAAGCTGGCGGGCGTATCGGATCCCGAAGCGAAGCGCAAGATCATCGGTCGCGAGTTCGTCGAGGTGTTCAAGGCCGAGTCGGCAAAGCTGACCTCGGCCAAGTGGCTCGCGCAAGGGACGATCTATCCGGACGTGATCGAATCCGCCGGTCATGGCAAGAAGGGCGCGGCAAAGATCAAGAGTCACCACAATGTCGGTGGCTTGCCGGAAGACATGCAGTTGAAGCTGGTCGAACCGCTGCGCGAATTGTTCAAGGACGAAGTCCGCGAACTGGGTATCGAACTGGGCCTGCCGCCGGAGATGGTGTACCGCCACCCGTTCCCGGGCCCGGGTCTGGGCGTGCGGATCCTGGGCGAAGTGAAGCGCGAATTCGCCGATCTGCTGCGTCGTGCGGATGCGATCTTCATCGAAACGCTGCGCGACTTCAAGGACGAGAAGACCGGCAAGAGTTGGTATGAACTGACCAGCCAGGCTTTTGCGGTGTTCTTGCCGGTGAAGAGCGTCGGTGTGATGGGCGATGGCCGGACTTATGATTATGTGGTCGCGCTGCGCGCGGTGCAGACACAGGATTTCATGACCGCGCATTGGGCACACCTGCCGCACGAACTGCTCGGGCATGTGTCGAACCGCATCATCAATGAAGTGCGGGGTATCAATCGGGTGGTGTACGATATTTCGGGTAAGCCGCCCGCGACGATCGAGTGGGAGTGATTTGACGTCCTTCGAGGACTATCGCCAGCTATCGAAAAACTGACGTAACGTGTTGATTTAGAATAAAATACGTCGCGGTATCTATCGGTGACTATCGCCGGCCAGCAAAATAAGTTGGCGGTAGGGCTGACGGTAAAAATCGAGGCTAGATTAAGACATTCTCGTTCGCTATTCAGACTTTTACCGTCTTTGACGGTAAAAGTCTTCTCAGGAAAGCTTGTTTTACGCGGCTTTCCGGGCATCAACAGGTCTCCTGATCCCTGACGGTAAAACCTGACGGTAAAGCCGTCAAAACGCCGGAGGAAACCTCGATGCTCACCGACGCTGCACTACGCAATCTCAAGCCTAAGTCCAAGATTTATAAGGCTTCTGACCGGGACGGGATGTACGTGACGGTATCGACTAGCGGTACCATCACCTTCCGCTACGATTACCGTCTCAACGGTCGCCGCGAAACGCTAACCCTCGGGCGCTATGGACCTGACGGTATTTCGCTGGCGATGGCGCGCGAACTACTCCTGGACGCACGCAAAGCCGTTCTCAAAGGCACATCGCCTGCGCTTGAAAAGCAGCGCGAGAAACGCCGCGTGACCGACATCAAGACGTTCGGCACGGCGATGGACGCATTTTTGGCTCATGCACGATGGGCCGACAGTACCCGCGCCGCACGCAAGCACATCATTGACCGGGACATCCTGCCGGTTTTCCGCAATCGCCTGTTGACCGAAATTGAGCCTGAAGACCTGCGGACTTGTGTAACAAGGTCAAGGAACGCGGGGCGCCAGCTACGGCGGTGCAGATTCGGGACATCGTGAAGCAGGTCTACGTCCACGCCATCGCTCACGGGGAAAAGGTGGACAATCCCGCCGACAGCGTGGGGCCATCCACGATCGCGACCTTCGTGCCGAAAGATCGCGCCTTGTCGCCGCTGGAAATCCGGCTGATGGTGCAGCAGATGGAATCGGTGGCGACCTATCCGACCATCAAGCTGGCGTTGCGCCTGATCCTGCTGACGTTGGTACGCAAAAGTGAGCTGATCCAGGCCACCTGGGATGAGGTCGATTTTGAGAACAAGACCTGGACGATTCCGAAGCAGCGGATGAAAGGGCGCAATCCGCATGTGGTCTATCTGTCGCGCCAGGCGCTCGACATCTTCGTCACGCTGCATGCCTGCGCGGCTGGCTCAAGGTTCGTTTTTCCGTCTCGTTACGATGCGCAGCGGTACATGTCCAATGCGACATTGAATCGCGTCACAGGACTTCTAGCAGAGGCCGCACAAGTCAAGGGACTGCCGCTGCAACCGTTCACCGTCCATGACTTGCGCCGTACCGGCTCAACGCTGTTGAACGAAATCGGCTTCAACCGCGACTGGATCGAGAAGTGCCTGGCGCACGAGGAGGGGCGTTCCTCGCGCGCGGTCTACAACAAGGCCGAATACGCTGAACAGCGGCGTCACATGCTGCAAGAGTGGGCCAATCTGGTCGATGCGTGGGGCAGTGGCCAGACCTATGTGCCGAAGCTGATGCCGGAAAACGTGGCTGTGCCGGCGTTGAGCGCGATGGTTTGAGCGAGAGGATTTGTCTCGATGGCAGAAGTTGACAAAAAGTCAACTTCTGCCTATCTTTTTATTTGTGAGCATGGAACGATATGCACGTCATATCCAGAAAGCCGTTCAGCGACGCAGCAAAGGCTTATCCGAACGATGCCGACGCGATCGGTCGTACCTACCGGGTGCTTCGGTCTGGCGATTTCGATACGCCGCAGGCACTGCGACAGGTTTTTCCGTCGCTGGACAACTTCAAGTACAAGGACAAGTGGTGGGTGCTGGACATTGGCGGCAACAATCTTCGATTGATTGCCTTCATCGAGTTCCGCGACAACCGGATGTATGTCCAAGCACATCGCAACCCATGCCGAGTACGACAAGCTTTGCAAACGTTACCGGAAGGAGGGTGACTGAGATGGGATTTGCCGCCATCAAGGAACGAGCCCATGCCTTGTTCGACGAGGCGGGTTTCATTGGCCATATCGCCAATGAGGACGACTACGCCCAGGCGTTGGCGTTGATGGATGATTTGGTCGAGGACTACGAGGCTAACCGTCCGCTGATCGAGATCCTGGCCCGTTCCATCGAGAACTGGGAAAACGAATCCGACGAGTTTGCGGCGTTCAACGAGCGCATGGCGAAGTTGGATGGCGTCGACGTGCTCCGGTTGCTGATGGAGCAGCATGGGTTGGGCGTGGCCGACCTGCCGGAGATTGGTAGCAAGTCGCTGGTGTCGAAGATTCTCAATGGCCGGGGCCGCAATCTGACTCGTGACCATATCGCAGCATTAAGCAAGCGGTTCTCGGTCAGCCCGGCTGTTTTCTTCGGTTGAGTTGATTCCTGCGCTGGTGTATGAGGGCGGTGCCTCGATCTGGCACTTGGTGGACGCGTCGGATGCGGTGCGGGTAGCCTTACAGGTCAACGTGACGAAGGAGGGCGGCGGTTGTCGCGCTCGGAGTCTAGGATGCTGGAAGCCCTGGATACGAGTCGCTGCCAAGCCTTATGCCTCACTCGAACTCTTCCGAACAGGCCGGCTTTTTCGTAGGTGCACATTGGGTTTCGAGGCATTGCCGCGTGGAGCTTGCTTGCGTGCCTCGACCCACGCTTCCACTTCGGCCAAGTCCCACACGACGCAGCGCGGCGTCAGATTGAAGCGGTGCGGAAACTCGCCGCGGCGTTCCATTTCGTAGATCGTCGTTTCGGCCAGGGGGACGATCTGTCGTAGCTCCTGCCGGCGGATGGTGCGCCGGAAGGGAAGAGGGCTGCCCTTCGGAAATTGCGGCAGTGTCTCGTAGGCTTCCGTTCCAGGTAGGGGAAGAGGCTGGCCGGCGTCGATGCCGGTCGTGTTGGATGCTGGCGATCGCTGTTTCACCTCGGACTCCGTGAGTACTCTGCATGGAGACATGGTGAAGTTCACTACCTATTGAGACAACTTGCTGCGGCGTAGTGCAGCGAATTGCACTGTGTTGCAGGCGACGGCAGTGGCGCCTTCCTCATCAGAATATAAAACGCCGACCATCTGTTCGCCATCGCCACGCAATTGACCAGCACCCCAGCGAAATTGACCTGCCGATTTCGGCCAGGAAGCGTAGTTTGAGTTATCGCGGAGCAGGACAGTCGAGCGGCTCTTCTGACACATCAAGCGGCCCTTCGTCCGGCGATGCCATATGCTCAACGGAAAGCGCAACTGCTTTCAGAAGGCAGGGGTTGCTGGTTCGATCCCAGTCGGGCGCGCCAAGAAAATTCTATTCAAGCAAGTCATTACGGCGCTCCGCCGAACGTGCCGTCTAGTCCGTATGGAAACTGTACGGAAAACCATCCCTCAGATTGCGCTGCGTTGACCTCTGTCGCGCTGCATTGCGTTGCGTGCGCACCGTGACGCGCG
>CAWUJR010000293.1:0-5258 GCA_963922375.1 uncultured Robbsia sp. | reverse complement strand
CGCGAAGGCCAGCGCGAAAGCGGAGCGCGAGGTGGCAAATGGCACTGGCGGTTCGCATGGCAAATCGCCTAGCGGGGAGCGCCGACGCTACGCGCTGCGCACACCTGTGATGACATTGGCGGGTGCCCAGGGGCCGCTGCCGACAGCGTTCACCGAACTCGTGCTCGAACGTGACGCGGAAAGAGAGCATGCAACGCGTGATTTCCTGGATGTTTTCAACCATCGCTTCCTGAGCTTTCTTTATCGCAGCAGAAAGAAGCACGTGCTCGGTCTGCATGGACACCAAGCCGAGGATGCGCCGCTGGCGAAGTGCCTTCGTGCGATAGGGGCGCTCGAACGGGATCAGCAGGCCTGGCTTCGTCATGCCGGTTTGCTGTGTAGCGCGCCGCGATCCATCAGCGGCTTGGTGACGTTGCTGCGCGACCGGTTAGGCGTCAAGGTACGCGCGGAAAGTCTTATCGGGGAATGGCACACACTGGATCCGGAGGAGGGGATGGCATTGAGCCGCGCGCGTGGACGCCTGGGTGCCGGCCGGAGCAGCGTGCTCGGTCAGCGCGCGTGGCAGCAGGCGGGGGCCATCCGCCTGGATATCGGACCTTTAACGGCGAAGCAATTGTGTTCCCTGTTGCCCGGTGGAGAACGCTACGCGTTGCTTCAGCATTGGGTCGGCGCGTATCTGCCCATGCCGTTGGGTGTGCATCTGAGGTTGATTCCGTCACCCGAAGCGACGTCCCACTGTGCACGGCTTATCGGCGCATCGATGCCGTTGGGATGGCGGTCTTGGCTAAGCGGAGGGAAGGCGCTGGCGTCGGTCGCATTGCGGCTTCACATCTCCGGCGAAATTGCATAACACGCAGCGACGATCACGGAATACCAGGGAAGGATCATGCAAATCGATGTTCGAACACGATTGAACAGACTGGACGAGGGGCGGCCACGGATGCCAACATTTTCTCAGCAGGGTTCGATGTTGTCGCTCGTCACGCCGTTTGGCGCCGATGTGCTGCTCCTGGAACGATTAAGCGGCCGGGAAGCGATCTCCGCATTATTCGAATTTACGCTTGAGATGCGTTCGTCCCACCCTAACCTGGACCCGGCGGAGATCGTCGGGCGTCCGGTCACTGTGACGATCGCCTCGTCGGCGGCATCGCAGCGGCATATCACCGGTATCGTGAAACGCTTTCGACACGTCGGTGGCAGCGATGATAGTTCGCTGTATCGGGTCGATTTAGTGCCCAAGCTGTGGCTGCTAACGCTCGGCTCGGACCGAGTGATTTATCAGAAGAAAAGTGCGGCCGATATCGTCCGGACCGTGCTGGATGCAAATGGGATCGAGTACGAAGATCGCTTGGTTGGCGAATACGCAGTTCGCGACTATTGCGTCTGTTACGACGAAAGTCCGTTCATGTTCCTGTCGCGACTGATGGAAGACGAAGGTATTTTCTACTTTTTCCGGTTCGACGGTGACCAGCACACGATGGTGTTGGCGGACGCCGCGTCGGTACATCAACCGTGCAAGGGCGCACCCGCGCTGCGTTACGTCGCAACGACATCGCGGCCGTTTGCATCGGATGCGATACATCGTTTCGAGTGGGACCGACGACTCGTGACGCAGCGCTTTACGCTCAATGACTACGACTTCGAACAATCGACCAACCCGCTGCTGAGCAGCGCGAGCGGCACGACGGGGCGCGGCGAACATTACCTCTTTCCCGGCAAGCACACGGCGCTGGATCAGGGCGAAAAGCGTGCACGCTTGCGCGTGGATGCCGCGCAACTGGATGCGGAAACCGGGCATGGTGCGAGCCACTGCCATGCGCTCGGAGCAGGTGTGTCGTTCTCGTTGAGCGGGTATCATCGCGACGACGTGAATGCGGTGCATGTTCTGAGCGCGGTGTGCCACCAGGCCAGTGAGCGGAACTATGAGAATACCTTCGACACTTTTCTCGAAAGCCGTCCGTTCCGGTCGAGGCAATGTACGCCTCGACCGTTCGTTGCTGGATTGCACACCGCCGTGGTGGTCGGTCCGTCGGACGAGGAAATCTGGACCGATGCGCTGGGTCGGGTCAAAGTGCAATTGCACTGGGATCGGCGCGGCAAGCACGACGACAACAGTTCTTGTTGGGTGCGCGTCGCACAAACGATGGCCGGACGCGGCTGGGGGCAGTGGTTCTTGCCGCGTGTCGGGCAGGAGGTGCTCATTTGCTATGTCGATGGCGACCCGGATCGGCCGGTGATCATCGGGAGCGTTTACAACGACGCGCTCTCGCCGCCGGTGCAGCTGCCTTCGGAGCAGACGCAAAGCGTGATTCGCTCGCGATCGTCGAAAGGCGGGCAGGCTGGAAACGAGATCCGCATGGAGGACAAACGCGATCACGAGCAGCTTGTTTTGCATGCACAGAAAGATCTTCAGATCGATGTCGAACAGAATCTGCTGACCACGCTGCTGACGGGGTCGGAGATGCATACGGTCAAGCACGGCGATCGCACCGTCGAGGTCCAAGCGGGAAAGGAAACGCATTTGATCAAAGGAGACCGCGCGCTGCATATCGGCGGAGACGAAACCCATGACAATCACGGGCGCTACACGCATCAGGTGGCGGGAGACTTTACGCTGAAGGTCTCCGGCTCGTTGTCGATCGATGTGACGGGCGACGTCATGATCAAAGCCGGCACCGCACTGCATTCGCAAGCGGGCACCTCGTTGTCGAACAAGGCGGGCCTGGACTTGACCAACGAAGCGGGCACCGCATTGGAAAACAAGGCCGGCACCACGTTGACGAATCAGGGACTGACGGTCGAGAGCAAGGCATCGGCCACGCAGACGGTCGATGGCGGCGGCATGCTGACGCTCAAAGGCGCAATGGTGGGGATCAATTGATGATCATACCCTTTGAAAACGGTCTCGTGCACGGCCTCGTCCGCTATCAACGTCCGGACGGGGCACACGGGTTCGACGCCCACTACGTTGCCGGAAAATTGCATGGCTTGCTGGCGCTGTACGACGCCGACGGTAAGCCGCTGCAGCGGGCGGAATACCGCGATGGCAAGCAGCATGGCATGACGACATCGTACGCCGGCGGACGGCTGCGGTCGTCGCGGGCGTATCGCGACGGCTTGCTGGACGGTGAGGCGCTTTGCTATGACGCTGGCGGACAGGTTGTCGCGCGCTTGCCATACCGGCTCGGGAAGTTGCATGGCGAGGCGACCTTTCTGAAAGACGGCGTGCCGGTGAGGCGGGTGTGGTATGTCGATGGCGCAGCGATCCCGTCCGAGGTAGCCGCGTCGGAAGTGACGGCAGCGAAGCATGCGGCCAGTGCGACGCGTTCGACGACAGCAACGACAGCGAAGATCGCAGCGAACGCGTCCGCGAGCCAAGCCGCACGAGCGGCGGCGATCACGCCGCCGTCCTGGGCGGTCCGACTGCACCGTGGTCTCGAAAGATGGGTGGCGGGCTAAATGGCGCTCTTGATCTCGGCAGGCGCGTTGTTGCAATGTCCATTTGGGGCCGCACCTAGCGTGTTGAGCGTGCTACCCATTCGTTTCGTCCAGGCCGGCACGCCGGTCGCGACCGTCATGGACCACATACCGTTGGTGAACGTGATGCCTTTCGGCCTTTGTTCTTGCGCTGCGAATCCGATGGTGGCGGCCGCCACCGCCGCCGCAATGGGCGTGTTGACGCCTGCACCCTGCATTCCGATGACGTCGATGCCGTGGTTGCCGGGCGCTCCCACGGTGCGGGTGGGATCGGAACCGGCGCTTCAGGCAGCGTCACGGCTTCTCTGCCAATGGGGCGGCACGATCGACATCTGTGCCCCCGCACAATTCACGACACAGGTGCCTTGATGCATGTCGTTCTGACTTCCCGGATGAGCAAGGTCGTTTTAGTCTGCTTCGTACTGCTTCTGATATTGACATCGTTGATCGGCGTATCGATTGGTGAGCGAGCGGGCTCGCGTAACGACCGTCTTCCCACCCGCTCGGCGGCCACGCGGGGCCCCGCCGTAGAGCCGGGTGCGGAGGGGGGGACTGCGGAGGCGAGTAAGACGGGGGCGGCGCATGCGCCAGGTAATACAGCGCCCACCCGCACCCGCTTTGCCATTGTCCGCGCCCGCTTTGCGTTGAGGCCTGTTTAACCGGCGAAAGATCGACGATGGAGAACCCGCTATGCAAACAGTTTTTGGATGCGTCGGTGCTGGATTCGGCCGTCGCGCAGGGCGGTGGATCGCCGTGTGTGCATTGACGATCAGTTGTGTGCCGCTGAACGGTTGCGCGATGTTCGGGCCGGCTTCGAAAGTGCGGTGGCGGCAGGTGACGTTGATCGCGGCAGCCGATGCGAATTCGAATAGCGCGATCGCGGTCGACATCGTGCTGATTCGAGACGCCGCGCTGCTGCAGACCGTGATCGGCTTGTCCGCCGATCAATGGTTCCACACGCGCGCGGACTTGATGGCGACCTCGCCGGGAGGCTTGCGATACGAAAGCGTGGAGATGGTGCCGGGCCAGCGGATCGATCTTGGCCCGCAGGCATTCGCCGGTCCTCGTGTGCTGGGCGCGATGGCGTTCGCACGCTATGCCACGCCGGGACGCCATGCGGCGCGCGTTCCTGGTCTGCGCGGGCGCCTCGTCCTAACGATGGGGACGACACATTTCACCGTCACGTTGCTGCGGTGACCTGATCTTATAGAGGAAACGCGATGAGGGCAGACATGGACGGACCGAAACGCTACATGGTCGATCGCGTCGGCTGGTATGAAGGGATGCTGCTCGCGCCGCAACATTTCCAGCAACTGGGTGAGCGGCTCGACGCGTTGGTGGCGTGGCAGACGCTGGCGACGACACCCTTCGGTTGGGGCGTACGACATCTGGTGCTCGACACGGGGCTATTGGCTGCAGGATGCGTACGCGTGCTGGCGCTCGACGCCATTCTGCCGGATGGCACGGCGGTCTGTCATGACAGCACGAATCCGCTTCATGGACCGTTGGAGATCACGCTGGACGCTCAGGCCCTGGCCTCGGCGGAGGATGCCCAGGGCCGGACCATCGATATTTACCTGACGCTACCGGTTGCGGCGGCGATGCCGCATCAGGGTGGCATGCACCGGTTTAGATCCATTGCCGGGCCGACGGTACACGATCGCGTGTCTGATGCCCCGCCGGTGGAGATTGTATGGCAGCTCCCTGACCTTGCGTTGATCGCAGGGCCACGGCCGCCGGCGACGCATGTCGGCCTGCGTCTTTGTTCTGTGTGTTGTGAC
>CAWUJR010000292.1:0-5263 GCA_963922375.1 uncultured Robbsia sp. | reverse complement strand
GGCGTGTCCGCATCGGGAGTGCCGACCACGCATCCGTCACAGGGTAGCGCCGCTGGGGCGGCCGCCGGGCTAGCGCCCGACACGCAAGTGATCCGTTTCAGCAAGTTCTAAAACGATAAAGTCGCAACGGGTGTAGGGTTGATGAGACGGGGACGTCTGTACGTTTGAGTGCACAGAGTCGCGTGCTAAACTTCGTTGCTTCAAACCCTAGAGCGGTGCGACGTGAATATCGTGATTTTGGCGGCAGGATCGGGCAAGCGGATGCGCTCCGCCTTGCCCAAAGTGCTTCATCGTTTGGCTGGTCGTCCTTTGCTCGCGCACGTGATCGACACAGCCCGCACGCTATCCCCGACGCGCATCGTCGTCGTCGTCGGACATGGTGGTGACGCCGTGCGCGCCGCCGTCAGCGCACCGGACATCGTCTTCGCCGAGCAAACCCAACAACTGGGCACCGGTCACGCGGTCAAGCAAGCGCTCGACGCGCTCGACCCGACAGTCCCCACGCTCGTGCTCTATGGCGACGTGCCGCTCACCACGCGCGAAACGTTGCAATCGCTCGTCGATGCAACCGGCGCGGACAATTACGGCATTCTCACGGTGTCCCTCGACGAGCCGACCGGCTATGGTCGCATCGTTCGCAGCAGCGACGGCGCCGTCTTGCGGATCGTCGAAGAGAAAGACGCCGATGCCGCGATCCGGGAGATCAACGAAGTCAACACCGGCATCGTCGTCGCGCCCACCGCGCGTCTTGCCGGTTGGCTCAATGCGCTCGGCAACAACAACGCCCAAGGCGAGTATTACCTGACCGACCTTGTCGAATCCGCGATCGCTGACGGCGTCGACGTTCGTACTGCCTCCTCGCACGATGTCGCCGAAACGCTGGGTGTCAACAGCCGCGCGCAGCTGGCTTTTCTCGAACGCGCGTATCAACAGCGGCTCGCCGAACAATTGCTTGACCGTGGCGTCTCGCTGGCCGACCCCGCCCGCATCGACATCCGCGGCACGCTGGAAACCGGGCGCGACGTCGGCATCGACGTCAATTGCGTGTTCGAAGGGCGCGTCGTGCTCGGCGACAACGTCAGCATCGGCCCGAACTGCGTGTTGCGCGATGTCAAGATTGGTGCCGGCACGCGTATCGACGCGTTCTCGCATCTGGACAGCGCGATCGTCGGTGCCGGAGCCGTCATTGGACCGTACGCGCGACTCCGTCCCGGTGCCCAGCTTGCCGAGGGCGTGCATGTCGGCAATTTCGTCGAAGTGAAGAACGCCACGATCGGTGTCGGGTCGAAGGCCAATCACCTGACGTATATCGGCGACGCCGACATCGGCAGCGGCGTGAACATCGGTGCCGGCACGATCACCTGCAATTACGACGGCGCGAACAAGCATCGTACCGTGATCGAAGACGACGTCTTCGTCGGCTCGAACGCGTCGTTGGTGGCACCCGTGCGGCTTGGCAAAGGGGCCACATTGGCGGCCGGTACCACCGTGTGGAAAGACGTCGATAGCGGGTCGCTGACATTGAACCAGAAGACCCAGGTATCGAAACCCGGCTATCAACGGCCGGTGAAACAGAAGCGCTGATCGGCGCGAAGAGCAACGCAGCAACAACGCGGACCGTTCGAACAATCGACGTCGCAAGGAAGACATTATGTGTGGGATCGTAGGCGCTGTTGCGCAACGCAATATCGTAGGTGTGCTCGTCGAAGGCCTGCGCAGGCTCGAATATCGCGGCTATGACTCGTGCGGCGTCGCCGTCGTGCGGGACGGTCAGTTGCAACGCGCACGCAGCGTCGCGCGCGTCGCCGAACTCGACGAACAAGTTCAGCAAACGCATTTGACCGCCGAAACCGGCATCGCCCACACCCGTTGGGCGACGCATGGCGCGCCGGTCACGCACAATGCCCATCCGATTTTCTCGAAAGACACGATCGGCGTCGTGCATAACGGCATCATCGAAAACTACGAACCGCTGCGTGAAGAACTGCGCGCGCAGGGCTATATTTTCGAATCGCAGACCGACACCGAAGTCATCGCGCATCTGGTGCATCGCGCGTATCAGGGCGATCTGTTCGCCGCCGTTCGCGCGGTGGTGCCGCTGCTGCGCGGCGCCTATGCGATTGCCGTGATTCACCGTGGCGAAGCGCATCGGGTCATTGGCGCGCGGGCAGGCTCGCCGCTGGTTGTCGGCATCGGTCAGCATGAAAACTTTGTCGCATCGGACGCACTGGCGCTTGCCGGCAGCACCGATCGCTTCATCTTCCTGGAAGAGGGCGACATCGTCGACGTGGGTTTGGACGGCGTCACCATCGTCGACGCACACGACACGATTCAGCAGCGCGAAGTACGGCACGTCCCCGCTTACGGTGGTGCTGTCGAACTGGGCCCGTTCCGGCACTTCATGCAGAAGGAAATCTTCGAGCAGCCGCGTGCGATCGCCGACACGATTCCGGCGATGGAAGGCTTTTCGCCCGCGTTGTTCGGTGAGAAGGCGCCTGCGGTATTGCCGGAAATCAGCCGGGTATTGATTCTTGCGTGCGGCACCAGCTATTACGCCGGCGTCTGCGCGAAATACTGGCTCGAATCCATCGCAAAGATCCCGACCGATGTCGAAGTAGCAAGTGAATATCGTTATCGCGAGTCCGTGCCGAACCCCGATGCGTTGGTCATGACGATCTCGCAATCCGGCGAGACCGCTGATACGTTGGCCGCGTTGAAGCATGCGCAGCAACTGGGTCACCAACACACGTTGGCGATCTGCAATGTCGCGTCCAGCGCGATGGTGCGTTTGACCGAAATGGCGTTTCTCACGCGTGCCGGCACGGAGATCGGTGTCGCGTCGACGAAGGCGTTCACGACCCAATTGACCGGACTGTTTATTCTGGCGGCGACGCTGGGCAAATTGCGCGGGCATGTGGATGCAAAGCTGGAAACGAAGTTCCTCACGCAGTTGCTGCATTTGCCGGCGGCGTTGAACAGCGTGCTGGCATTGGAGCCGCAGATCATCGCCTGGTCGGACGAGTTTTCACGGAAGGAAAACGCGTTGTTTCTGGGACGCGGTTTGCATTATCCGATCGCGCTGGAAGGCGCGTTGAAGCTGAAGGAAATCTCGTATATCCATGCGGAAGCGTATCCGGCAGGCGAGTTGAAGCATGGCCCGCTGGCGCTGGTCACCGAAGCGATGCCGGTCGTGACGGTGGCGCCGAACGACACGCTGCTGGAAAAGCTGAAGTCGAATATGCAGGAAGTGCGCGCCCGCGGCGGCCAACTGTATGTGTTCGCCGATGCCGACAGCCATATCGAAAGCAGCGAGGGTATCCATGTGATTCGGATGCCTGAGCATTACGGTCCGCTGTCGCCGATCCTGCATACGGTGCCGTTGCAGTTGCTGGCGTATCACACGGCGTGCGCGCGCGGGACGGATGTGGATAAGCCGCGGAATCTGGCGAAGTCGGTGACGGTGGAGTAGAGGGGGGAGGGTCTTTGGTCGGTATGTAGGCGCTAAATAGAACCGCATATTTGCTTGAATAAGAAACCGCATAGTCTGATTGGCTATGCGGTTTTTTTCTTTACTAATCAAAAGCATTTAGAACAACGACGTCACCCCGGAGTTGGGTAGCGCGCGGATTTAAAGTCCAATCACGTAGTCAGGAGATTGGGCATGAAGAAGCGGTTCAGCGAAGAACCGATTATTGGGTTTCTGCGCGAGGCAGACGCCGGTCTGCCGGTCAAGGAGCTTTGCCGGCAGCACGGCTTCTCCGAAGCAAGCTATTACCTGTGGCGCAGCAAGTTCGGTGGCATGACCGTGTCCGACGCCAAGCGGCTCAAGGAGGTTGAGGCAGAGAACACGCGCTTGAAAAAGTTGTTGGCCGAGTCGATGCGGGAGATTGAGGTCACGCGCGAGGCGTTACGAAAAAAGCGGTGAACGCACCGTCACGCCGGGATTGGGTGCGCCATATGACCCACAGCGGCTTGAGCGAGCGGCATGCGCTGCGGGTGATCGGCATGAGTGCGCGTTCCTACCGTTATGCGGCTACAGCGGATAATAATCAGGCGCTGCGAGAGCAGATTGTGACGCTCGCACAGCGGCACCGACGGTACGGCTCGGGCACGATTTATCTGAAGCTTCGCCAGTCGGGCTTGGTGGTCAATCACAAGCGTGTGGAGCGGCTGTACGCCCAAGAGAACCTGCAAGTACGTCGTCGCAAGCGCAAGAAGGTACCGATGTCGGAGCGTCGTCCCTTGGGCAGACCGTCAGCGGCGAACCAGATGTGGTCGATGGATTTTCGTGTTCGATCGTACCGCGGAGGGCCGTGTCATCAAGAGTTTGGCGGTGGTAGAGGATGCGACCCATGAGGCGGTAGCGATTGTTCCTGAGCGGGCGATTGGTGGGTATGTTCTCACACGAATCCTGGACCGATTGGCGCTGCTGCGCGGATTACCAAAAGGAATCCAGACAGACAATGGCAAGGGATTTTGCGGTAAAGCGATGCTGACACGGGCGCATCGGCGTGGCGTGAGGCTGTTTCTTATCGAGCCTGGCAAGCCAAACCAAAACGCTTATATCGATCGTTCAATGGTCGTTTCCGTGACGAATGCCTCAATGAGAACTGGTTCACGAGCCTCGCTCATGCACGTGTTCTGATCGAAACATGGCGCCGGGAATACAGCGAAGAGCGACCGAAGATATCACTGGGCGGTCTGACGCCAATGGCTTACGCTCGGCAACTGACAGAAAACGCCGTCATATCAACCACGGATTCTGAGCCCAGTGCTGCTGAAAACGGGGTGACGTCGGCACCACCGCGCATTTCCAATGCGGGATCACGTTCTAATGAAGACAACTGCCTCGATGTGCTGCTCGTGGTGACCGCCCAAGAAAACGTCGCGCCTCGACTCAACGCCCGTTGAGCCGGAAACGCGGTCGTGCGCAGGCTTGCAGTGCAGCCTTGATGGCGTCGGAGAAATGCGTCGTGCTTCTGCCGAGCAGCGTCGACAAATCGCGAGAGGTGCTATCCAGCTCGCCCTTCGCCGACTTCACATCGGCGTCGACGACAACGTCGACGATGATTTTGGGCAGGCCGAAGCCGAGCAGCGCGGTTTCGTAATCTGCTGCGGGAAGATTGTTGTACACGACGGTTCGCTCCGCTTGCTTAGTAACTTCTTCGGCGAACTCCGACATCGAGAAAGCGTGGTCTTCCGCAAGTTCATAAGTCTTGTTAGCGTGCCCCGGTTGTGTGAGAACCGTGACAGCGGCACCCGC
>CAWUJR010000291.1:0-5289 GCA_963922375.1 uncultured Robbsia sp. | reverse complement strand
GCATTACCGAGCGCGGAGCCGACCGTCGCGCCGATCCACAACGCCGGCCCCGGCACCTTTGCGTCGATATACCGCAGGCCGACCGCATCGCGCGCGACCAATGCCAGATAGCTGATGGCCGTCGCACAAATCGATGCGATCCACGCATTCGCCGACAGCGATCGCAAACAACGATCGATGCTGCGATAACTGACGGCTTTCGACAAATGCTGAAACACCAACAGCAGTAATGCGCAAATCGCCAATGCAATCAAGGGCGCGGCAAACCGCCTGACAGTCGACAGTAATTTTTGCCACCTGTCGACGGCGAGCGATGCGGCGGACGATCGGGATTCAGCGGGGGATTTCATTTTTTCTTTAGAACGCACGCAGGCACCGGGTACTCGATGGGTTCTATTCGAGCAGACAGGAGCTTAACGCACGACGCGACCACCTCGTTGACCGGCGGGGCGTTTTGTCACAGCTACACAACGGTTTCACGAAAAAAAACGATCTCGACGACGCGATGCAAATCAGCATGGCTTCGATAAGCGTACACGCATTCGGCAATGCAGTAGTTTTGACCGAATAACGCGCAGATAATCGTTTTTTGAGATAGCGATTGACGGACAAATGCGAAGACTTAAATGCGCGTTCAATACGCTTAGTGCCATACGAGACGCTTTTTGGTGATAACTGAATTTCGCTGCAATGCGAGATATCAATGCCAATGCCAATGGCGGTGAGCGTGCAGCCACTCGCGGCCTTTCAAAACAAATTGGGCAGTCCCAGACGGGAACTGCCCAATCGATGCCGACCGTTGCCACGGTCGGCCTTCACCACTCAGCCAGCGACGCTCAGCGCACGCAGTCGACGAAATACTCGATGCGACCGTTGACCAGTTCGCCGACCAGACCGTGGATATCGGTATGGAAGCCGGGGAAGCGCTGGTTGAAGTCGCGTGCGAATTTCAGATACTGCACGATTGTCGAGTTGAAGCGCTCGCCCGGGATCAGCAGCGGAATGCCCGGCGGATACGGCGTCAGCAGGATACTCGTCACGCGACCGTCCAGCTCGTCGATCGGTACCCGATCGATTTCCCGGTGCGCCAGTTTTGCGAATGCGTCGGTGGGCTTCATCGCCGGCTCCATGTCCGACAAATACATCTCGGTCGTGACCTTCGCGACATCGTTCGCACGATAGACGCTGTGGATCTGGTCGCACAAGTCGCGCAAACCGGTGCGCTCATACTGCGGGAACTGCGCGGAGAACTCCGGCAGCACGCGCCACAGCGGTTGATTCGCGTCGTAATCGTCCTTGAACTGCTGCAGTTCGGTCACCATGCTGTTCCAACGGCCCTTCGTGATGCCGATCGTGAACATGATGAAGAACGAGTATAGACCGGTCTTCTCGACGATGATCCCGTGCTCGGCCAGATATTTGGTGACGATTGCCGCCGGAATACCGCTTTCGCCGAACTCGCCATCAACATTCAACCCCGGCGTGATGATCGTCGCCTTGATCGGGTCGAGCATATTGAAGCCTTCGGCCAATTCGCCGAACCCGTGCCAACGATCGCCAGGCTTCAGCACCCAGTCTTCACGGTCGCCGATGCCTTCCTTCGCAAAGTGCTCGGGTCCCCAGACCGTGAACCACCAGTCCGCTTCCGGGCCGCCCAGGTATTCGTTGCCTACCTTACGCATCGCGCGACGGAAGTCCAGCGCCTCGGCAATGGATTCCTCCACGAGCGCCGGGCCGCCGGGCGATTCCATCATCGCTGCCGCCACGTCGCACGACGCGATGATCGCGTAGTTCGGGCTGGTGGACGTATGCATCAGATACGCTTCGTTGAAACGGTGCTTGTCGAAGATGCCGTCCTCGGAATCTTGCACGACGATCTGCGACGCCTGCGAAATACCTGCGAGCAGCTTGTGCGTCGAATGGGTCGCGAACACCAACGCGCGGGTGCGCGGACGCCCCGCGCCGATCGCGTGCATATCCTGGTAGAACGAGTGGAATTCGGCATGCGGCAACCACGCTTCGTCGAAGTGCAGCGTGTCCAGCATATCGCCCAGCAGGTCCTTGATCATTTCGACGTTGTAGACCACGCCGTCATAGGTACTCTGCGTGATTGTCAGAATCCGCGGCTTCATGCCCGGATTCTTCGCCATCGCTTCGCGCGCGAACGGGTTCGCGTCGATCTTGCGACGGATGTTTTCCGGACGGAATGCATCCAGCGGGATCGGGCCGATCAGGCCGTAATGATTGCGCGTCGGCGTCAGGAACACCGGGATCGCGCCGGTCATCGTGATCGCGTGCAGAATCGACTTGTGGCAGTTGCGATCGACCAGCACGATATCGCCCGGTGCAACGGTCGCGTGCCAGACGATCTTGTTCGATGTCGACGTGCCATTGGTCACGAAAAACACGTGATCGGCCGAGAAGATCCGTGCCGCGTTCTGTTCGGATTTCGCCACCGGCCCGGTGTGGTCCAGCAATTGACCGAGTTCGTCGACGGCATTGCAGACGTCGGCACGCAGCATGTTCTCACCGAAAAACTGGTGGAACATCTGGCCGAGCGGATCTTTCAGGAACGCAACGCCGCCCGAGTGCCCCGGGCAGTGCCACGAATACGAGCCGTCGGCCGCGTAATGCGTGAGCGCGCGGAAGAACGGCGGCGCAAGCGAGTCCAGATAACTGCGCGCTTCGCGAATGATGTGACGCGCGACGAATTCCGGCGTGTCCTCGAACATATGAATGAAGCCATGCAGTTCGCGCAACACGTCGTTCGGAATATGCCGGGAGGTACGCGTCTCGCCGTACAGGAAGATCGGCAGATCCGCATTGCGGCGACGCACGGCATTGACGAACGCCCGCAACGCGATGATCGCGTGCGCCAGCTCTCCGGATTCTTCATCGTCGACAATACCGAACTCGTCGTCGTCGATCGACAGAATAAAGCACGACGCCCGGCTGGCCTGCTGCGCGAACGAGGTCAGATCGCCATAGCTGGTCAGGCCGAGCACTTCCATGCCCTCGCCTTCTATGGCTTCGGCCAGCGAACGGATACCCGAGCCGGAAATGTTTTCGGAACGAAAGTCCTCGTCGATGATGACGACGGGAAAGCGAAATTTCATCTAGTTTCTCCAAGCGGCCGGGATCTCCAGCCCGCTTCAGGCATCAGGCCTTAGGCAGCGTGACGCCGTGCTGGCCCTGGTATTTACCGCCACGGTCGCGGTACGACACGTCGCAGACTTCGTCACTTTCGAAAAATAACACCTGCGCCACGCCTTCGTTCGCGTAGATCTTCGCCGGCAACGGCGTCGTGTTCGAGAACTCGAGGGTCACATACCCTTCCCATTCAGGTTCGAACGGCGTCACATTGACGATGATGCCGCAACGCGCGTACGTCGATTTCCCCAGACACACGGTCAGCACCGAGCGCGGAATACGGAAATATTCGACCGTGCGGGCCAGCGCAAACGAGTTCGGCGGAATGATGCAGACGTCGCCACGAAAATCGACGAACGACTTCTCATCGAAATTCTTCGGATCGACGATCGTCGAATTGATGTTCGTGAAGATCTTGAATTCGTCAGCACAGCGGATGTCGTAGCCATAGCTCGACGTACCGTAGCTGACGATCTTGCGGCCATCGTCGCTGACCCGAACCTGATCGGGCACGAACGGCTCGATCATTTGTTGGGTTTCGGCCATGCGGCGAATCCATTTGTCGGATTTGATTGTCATCGGGGCGGGGGTGCGCGGGATGGCCGCGCCGGACTGAGCGGAAAAGCGGCCATTCTACTGCAATGACCGGGGAAAAGCGGTGACTTTACCGGGCAATGACGCCACACGCGAGCGGCTTGCCGGCATCGTCGTCGCGCGCCTGATCTGCGGCGAAAGCGGAGAGCGTCGCGGCGGATGCGCCCGAGACGGTAGAAGCGGGCGGAGGAGATGTCTCGGTCAGGTCGTCATCCCCGTCGTCCGCCCCGCTATCGATGATCATCGTACGGCCGACAACCGATCGCACGCCATCCAGGCTCAATCCGGGCAATACGAAAAAGCCCACGGCGGCCCCGTTCGCATCGGCCCAGATCCGCGTCAACTGATCGTCATCACGGCGGGGCACCACATCGATCGGGCGAAAACGCGGCCCGGCATCGCTCGCATCCGGTCCTCGGCAATCGCCCCCAACGTGGATGATGAAGGTATGCGGCGTATTCGGCGTCAATCCGACGACGTCATAGTTCACCTGGATGCCTTCACGGCGCTCGGCCAGCGCCACCGTGCCATGCGTTGCGTTGCCCGCAGTGGGCCGTAACATCGCCGTGGCACGCATCGGATGCGGGCTGAAGAGCGTGCAGGCTCCTAGCGTCGCACACGCCAAAAGCGCACATCCTTTCCCCCACCTATGACCCTGCCGCATACCACCTCCGTTCCTGCCACCATTCAAAACACTTTCGCCATCGTACAGCATCAGGTATTTTGCACCACGATCGACGGAAACTTCGATGTCATGTCGCGTGACTTCTCGGCGATCTTGATCGCCACTTTCCGCGCAATCGCCCGGTACATATGTGACACCGTGCTCTCCGGGTCCGCCGCCACGCTCGGCAGACCGGCATCGGCCTGTTCGCGAATGGCCCTATCCAGTGGCAATGCGCCGAGAAAATCGACGTCATAGTCGGCACACATTTTTTCCGCGCCGCCTTCCCCGAAAATCGCCTCGGCGTGGCCGCAGTTCGTACAGACATGCACACTCATATTCTCGACGATGCCGAGAATTGGAATGCCTACCTTTTCGAACATCTTCAGCCCCTTGCGGGCGTCCAGCAGTGCCAGATCCTGCGGCGTGGTGACGATCACCGCACCGGTCACAGGCACCTTCTGCGACAGCGTTAACTGGATGTCGCCGGTGCCCGGCGGCATATCGACGATCAGATAGTCCAGGTCGCGCCAATTCGTCTGGTTCAGCAACTGATCGAGTGCCGACGACACCATCGGTCCGCGCCAGACCATCGGATTATCCTGCTCGACCAGAAAGCCGATCGAGTTGGCCTGTAGTCCAAGACCCACCATCGGTTCCATCGATCTTTCATCGAGCGATTCCGGGCGGCCGCTGATGCCGAGCAGCATCGGCTGAGACGGACCATAGATGTCCGCGTCCAGTATCCCCACCGTCGCCCCCTCGGCCGCCAGCGCGAGCGCCAGATTGGCAGCGGTCGTGCTTTTGCCGACGCCGCCTTTGCCCGACGCGACCGCGACGATATTTTTTACCTGCGGCAGCAATTTGACGCCGCGCTGCAC
>CAWUJR010000290.1:0-5292 GCA_963922375.1 uncultured Robbsia sp. | reverse complement strand
CGACGGCGGGGACATGTCGGGCCGATGGGCTCCGAGACGTCCACGTCGCGGCTGGGGGGCAGTGCTAAACCGTCGTGATGCCCAGGCGGTCCATCAAAGCACGATCCGCATCGGCTTGCGGATTGCCGGTCGTCAGCAGCCGTTCTCCGTAGAAAATCGAGCTTGCGCCTGCGACAAAGCACAATGCCTGCACGCCTTCATCCATTTGTTCGCGTCCCGCAGACAGTCGCACCGCAGCGCGAGGCATCGCGATCTTTGCGACTGCGATGGTCCTGACGAATTCGAACGGATCGATGGTTTCGTTGTTCGCGAGCGGTGTGCCTTCGACTTTTACCAGGTTGTTGATCGGCACGGACTCCGGATACGGACTCAAATTGGCGAGCTGCGCGATGAGCCCGGCCCGCTCGCGGCGCGATTCGCCCAATCCGACGATACCGCCGCAGCAGACATTGATCCCCGCGTCGCGTACCCGCTCCAGCGTATCCAGGCGGTCCTGATAAGTACGTGTGGAAATGATCTGACCGTAAAATTCGGGCGACGTATCCAGATTGTGATTGTAGTAATCCAATCCGGCATCTTTCAATGCCTGCGCCTGCCGTGCTTCCAGCATGCCCAGCGTGACGCAGGTTTCCATGCCGAGCGCTTTCACGCCTTCGATCATTTTCATGACCGGTTCAAGGTCGCGATCTTTCGGGCTACGCCACGCCGCGCCCATGCAGAAGCGGGTTGCACCATGGTCTTTCGCAGCCTGCGCCGCTTCCAGCACCTCTTGCAACGGCATGAGCTTCTGCGCTTCCACGCCCGTGTCGTACTGCGCCGCTTGCGGGCAGTACGAGCAGTCCTCCGGACAGCCACCGGTCTTGATCGACAGCAGCGTCGACAATTGCACCGTGTTCGGTGTGAAGTGTTCGCGGTGGGCTTGCTGGGCGCGCATCAACAAGTCTGTAAAAGGCAATTCGAACAGCGCGACGATATCGGCGACGCGCCAACGGGCTGCCGGTATGACAGCGGCGGTGGGCGCCGCGGATGCGGGCAGCGGTGCGCCATTCGAAGAAGAGGGCGATGTGATGTCGAGCATGCTATGTCAAATCCTGATTGCGGCGGCACCCGACCGATCGGGTGCGTTGGGTCGCGAGACGGAAACGGTCATGTGGCAAACGGTCCTGCATAAATCAGCGACGCCGTGCATGGCTTACAGCACAGACTCGCGCGCGATTCCTCACCGATTCGTGACCGATTCCGGCGGCTGTTCGGCAGAGTAGCACCGGCCACTCTCCATCTCCAAATTTGCCGCCGATATTTCATCCGGCTTGCCGCTTCTTCGCGCAACGCGCTGCCATCGTCGCGCTGATTGCCTGCGTGGGCCGGTCTGACCGCCGATGTGACCAGGTTTCGTCGCTGTCGTCTACGCGATCACCCACCTAGCATGCAGAGGATCGTGGCGGCCGTGGCGTGGACCGTCTGGCGCGCTTTTTGCGAATGCGTAGCGCTCAGGGCTGAAGGCCGAGCGCTTCACGCAATCGCCACCTCAATGGCTTCATCTTATCCATCTCATCTAGCAATCCGTGGAGGAACGCATGAATTTAGGCATCGAAGGTCGTATCGCATTGGTCACCGGCGCTGACTCGGGTATTGGCTTCGAAACGGCCAGTCAGCTGCTTGCCGAAGGTGTGACAGTCGTGATCAGCGATATCGACCAGGGGAAGATCGACGAAGCCGCTGCGCGGCTGGGCGGCAAGGTCCACGCGGTTGCCGCCGATCTGACGAATCCCGCTTCGGTGAAAGCATTGCGCGAACGCGTCATCGAAGAAGTGGGGGTGCCGCAAATCTTGGTGAACGCCGCCGGCGTCACCGGCGCAACGGGCTTGTTTCATGAAATTGACGAAGCAGGCTGGCAGCAGACGTTGGATATCGATTTCTTCGGCGTGGTTCGCCTGGTGCAGGCCTTCATCAACGACATTCGCGGCAGCGGCTGGGGGCGGATCGTGCTGACCGCATCGGAAGACGCGGTGCAGCCGTATGTCGACGAACTTCCCTACTGTGCCGCCAAGGCCGCCATTCTTAGCCTGACGAAGGGATTATCGAAGACCTACGCGAAAGAGGGCGTGCTGGTGAATGCCGTGTCGCCCGCTTATATCGCAACGCCGATGACCGACGCGATGATGGAGAAGCGCGCGAAGGCGAATGGCACATCGGTTGACGAAGCCATCCACAGCTTCCTTGATGAGGAGCGGCCGTTTATCGAGTTGAAACGTCGTGGACGGGCAGACGAGGTGGCGGCGGTCATTCTGTTCCTCTGCTCGGAAAAAGCCAGCTTCGTGAATGGCAGCAACTATCGCGTGGACGCCGGGTCGGTGGCCACGATCTGACGCTCTGACCGGTAGTGCCGACGCGCAGGCCGTATCGATAGGGGCCTGCGCGTCCCGTATTGCTCACCATGACATCACCGAAATGGGAGATTCACGTCATGCCCGACGAAAGGTCTAATGCTACGTCAAGCGCTAACGTTCGTGGCATCGTCGCAGTCGACAAGCAAGGCGGAACAGTGCTTTTCCTGGATCCGGACACGCTGGCGACGCGCACCGTATTGGATGGCTTCCCCACCTTGCCGCATGAACTGGCCATATCGCCGGACGCCAAACATGCGTACATACCCGCCTATGGCGACGGCGCGCACGGCGACAATCCGCATCCGAATCACGTGGTATCGGTCGTCGATCTCATCGCGCGCAAGCGCGTGACCGACATTGATATTCATCCGTTCGAGTCGCCGCACACACTGCGTTTTGCACCTGACGGGAAATTGTATGTGTGCTGCGAAAACAGCCATGCGGTGGTCGTGATCGATCCTGCCGTGAACCGTGTCGTGGGCAGTATCGATACCGGTTCGACGAATACCCATCGGCTGGTTGTGCTGCCGCACAGTGGATTGATTGTGACTGAGAACGAAGAGGATCGGACGCTGAGTGTGATCGATCCGAGTCAGCAACGTCGCATCGATACTATTCGACTGCCGCATGCGATCGCAGGAATTGCCGTCGATCCCACCGAAACGTTTCTTGTCGCGGTGGATGCGCAAACGCCACAACTGCTGCTGGTCGACGTGCGAACGCGCGCGTTAACCCGCACGGTGCCGTTAACGGGGCACAAGAAAGGTTCGCAGGTCGCTCGCTACAGCCCGGATGGAAAACACTTGCTGGTCATTGGCGACCACGAACCCGTCGTCAGCCTGCTTGATTCGCAGGCGCAGCATCAGGCAATGATCAAGGTAGGGAATAAACCAATGGATGCGGCATTCAGTCCTGACGGCAAGACCTTATTGGTTGCCAATGAAGCGGACGGGACACTGAGTGAGATCGATCTGGCGCAGAAGGCTGTCGTGCGCACCGTCGCAGCGGGAATAGGCTGTGAGACGCTCGCCTATTATTGATGCAGGCGCGGCACGACGAGGGCATTGCGGTGCGCTTTGCCCCGGTGCGGTGGAGCAGCTTATTATTGCGGTGGATTTGCGGGGGCAGCGGCAGCGGCACGTTGTTGTGCCAGCTGCTGCGCGTGTTCCTTGGCCAGATGACGGCCCACCAGGCATCCGCCGATGGCGCCGACAACGGCATGATGATGCGCATAATGCCCTGCGACGCCACCGACGGCGGCACCTTTCAAGCATCCTGCTGCATGGGCGGTGCCGACCGACACGCAACTCATTGCGAGCGTGGCCATCGACAGCTTCAGCAAACTGACTTTCATTTGATCCCTAGCTCCATGATGTTTCTCTCTGCGTACCCGAACGCGTGACCGGGCACGCAGAGAGTCACCCTACGACAGCGATTAGGCAGCAGCGTCTTTCAACTTCTTCAGTGCGCGTGCCTTGATACGAACCGAAGCCGGCTTCGCATCGAACCAACGGTCCAGACCCGTGAACGGATCCTTGCCGAAGCGCTTTTTCTTTGCCGGCACCGATTGCACGCTCAGCTTCAGCAGGCCTGGCAACGTGAATTCGCCCGCACCCTTCTTGTGAACGGCACCCAGCACGACCGACTCCAGAGCTGCCAACACGGCCTTCACTGCCTTCGGTTCGACTTGCGACTGTTCAGCCAAATGCGCTGCCAGCGTCACTTTCGTGAACGTTTCTTTAACAGGCGAGAGACCAACGGTCTTCTTCGCCGCCGCTGCCTTCTTAGCAACCGGTGCTTTCTTGACGGCAGCGGTCTTCTTCACAGCCGGCACCTTCTTGGCAGCGACGGTCTTTTTGACAGCAGCGACTTTCTTTGCAGCCGGCGCCTTCTTGGCGGCGACGACCTTCTTTGCAGCTTTAGTTGCAGTGGCCATATGAATCGGCTCTCCGATAGTTAGAAGCGATGGTAATGCGATCAATCATCATGAATGGCCGCATGGCCGCATTCTACCGCGCGCCAAGCGAAAACGATCATCTATACATGCCTGATTTGCGATATTCGTCATCTATAGCGACGATTTGTCGTCGGTGCGGCGAAAAAACCGCTATATGAAGCATTTTTTCGGCACCTTCCGATGCTTGGTCCGCTCATAGAAGCAACATTAGCACGCGTTATCCAATAGCTTTGACGGCACCGGTGGCGTGCCTCTGTCACGCGTATCTGTATCCAATTGAAAAAGTTGATGCGATGCATCCGGTGCCGATCGCGCCCTCAAAGCGTGTCGATCGTCGAGACGCTCGCTTCATGAAAGCAACAAGGGTTTTTGCGTGTACAAACTGCGCCGTCTTGAGCGAACGACGGTAACGTGCGGACACAATTCAAACCGCACCGGGCGCGTCGTTTCTTATCTAATTCACTATAGGAGAAAGACGATGATCAAACTTCTGGTGGTGGCAGGTTTGGCGTTGACGCTCACAGGCTGCGTGGTGGCACCGCCATATGGTTATGGTTATGGCTATGCGCCGGTCCCGGCATACGGATATGGATATGGATATGGCGGCGGATATTATGCGGCGCCTGTCGTGAACATCGGCATTGGCGGGGGCGGTGGCGGTGGCGGATGGGGGCGCGGATATCGCGGCGGCGGTGGACGGGGTCGATAAGCCGAGCGAGCGCCGCTGCACGAATGCAAGACGTACTTGCACGCATTGGAAGAAGTATTGGACGCGAAGACCGGAGGCAAGGATCAGAGGCAAGGATAGAAAGCAGGTCCGCACGTGAGACGCACAACGCGTGAAGCAAAACTCAGTCGTGAGAGTGTGTTGAGAAAAGGAACGAAAATGCAGTCACATCAGTCGAAAAAAATAACGACCAACGCAACGCGCGGGTCGCGCCCGCT
>CAWUJR010000289.1:0-5321 GCA_963922375.1 uncultured Robbsia sp. | reverse complement strand
ACCGGGTTCGCCGCGCGTGGCCATCGTACCGCTGGCGTTCGCTGCGCTGCTACTGCTACAGACCGTCGTCCTGCCGACGCAGCAACCATCGATGAATGTACTGGGTGCCGGCTCGCTGCTGATGGCGGCGATGACCATGCACGCGGGCTTCTGGACCAATCGTCTGCGCATGGCCGAGACGGCGTTGCACTGGATTGCCTGGGGATTGATCGCCGGGGGCCTGTTCTCGGTGTTCTGTCAGGTCGTTCAACTGATGCATGCGGAAGCGCATTTTTCACCGTTTGTCGTCGTCTACAACGTATTGGTCGAGCGCCGCCCATTCGGGAACATGGCACAGGCGAATCATCTGGCCACGTATATCTGTTTCGCGTTTGCGGCCTCGGTGTTCCTCGCGCAATCGCGTCGCTTGCCGTTTCTGCTGTGGGTCGTGCTGGCGTGCGTGTTTTCGACCGGACTGGCACTGACGGTGTCGCGTACGCCCTGGCTACAAGTGGGCGTGCTGTTCATCATCAGCCTGGCGATGGCCTGCACGCAGCGGCGCTTGGAGCGGCAGCAGGAAGTGCGGCAAAGCTCGCCGCAGGACGCGTACAGCCCCCTGTCGACCGGTGCCGCGGTTCGTCACGCGGGTGCCGCGGCTACCTCGTCGAACGCCTGGGCACGCTACCGTGGCTGGACCATTGCGGTATTGACCCTGCTGATCTTCATTGTCGTCAATATCATCGTGCGCGATGTGAATGTCGCCTGGGGCCTGCATCTGGACGTATCGGCTGCCGCCCGCTTCAAGGACGCTGGGCAAATCTCGCCGCGTCTGTCGCTATGGCGTTACGGCTGGACGATGTTCAAGACCCATCCGCTGTTGGGCGTGGGCTGGGGCGAATTTCCACGCTTCCAATATCAATTTGTCGAGCAACTCGGTCATGTGGAGATTGCCAACAACTCGCATGATGTGTTGATCGACATTCTTGCGAAAACTGGACTGGCAGGTGGGGCGATCACGCTGCTGGGCCTGGGTCTTTGGACCTGGCGCACGGTACGCGCACCGTTCACGTTGTCGCGACTCTTTGCGTTCTCGATCCTCGCGATCCTCGCAGTGCATGCACTCGTCGAATACCCGCAGCAATACCTGTTCTTCCTGTTGCCGGCCGCATTCCTGCTTGGCACCCTGGAGACGACATCGATGAAACGGATGCCGACTTCCGCGAGCGTCGTCGGCTTCGGTGCAGTGACACTGGCGAGCGTGCTGATGATTTATCCGGTCCTCGCCGATTACCATCGCGCCGAGACGCTGTATTACGGCGATCGCCCGGAGCAGCAATATCGCGCTGCGCCATCGACGATTTTCGGTGCGTGGGGGCAATTCGGGCTGTCGACGTTGTTGTCGTTGAACGTATCCCAGTTGCCGGAAAAGCTTGCGATGCATCGCAAGGCAATTGCTTTGCTGCCTGGCGAAGTGGTCGTTCGCCGCTACGCGATTCTGCTCGCGCTCGGCGGCAACACCGAAGCCGCACTGGATAACGTGACGCGCCTGAAGATTTTCGCCGAGTCATTGAACGATTGGCCGTCGCAATTGAACCTGCTGTATCAGGCCTGCCTTCAGAATCCAGCGGGACTGAGCGCCTTCAAAGCGGCACTGATCAGCCGGTACGGTGCCGTCACGCCCGGCGCAACACCGCCGCCGAGCGATGACGACGATGCGGACGATAATGACGACAGCAACGACAGCGATATCGGCACGACGAGCAGCACCACGAGCGGCAACAACAGCCAGGGCGGCACCTGACGCGTGCGCCGCACTTGCCCTCCGCGCGGGAACTTTGTTCCCCTGCCCGCGGTCTTACCTAGGCTGCTTTGAGTGTGCATTGCAGTGACCTCTGACCCGCGCCTCCCCGACGCGGGTTTTTTTTCGCGATCCTCTTTGTCGGGCTGTCGTGGTGCTGCTCGTCGTCGTCCCCGGTCTCGTTCGTCGTCCTTCTCGTCGTTTTCCTCGATGTTCCGCAGTACCATCCCCGTTCGTCGCATCCCGTACATCGACGTTATAATCGATGCTTACCGACTCTGCGGCCCCGGCCCTCGCTCACGCCCTCATGTCCCGCCATCCGCGCCACCTCGCCCAGGTTCCCGAGTACACGCTGCAACGTGCGCAACATCTGTGGCAGGAATACGGCATCATCTGGCTGGGTGCAATTGTCGTCGGTCTGGTCGCGGTGTTTTACGCGCGTCTGATCGACTACGGCTTCTCACTGTTCATGTCGGTGCGCGCGAATTATTTTTGGGCGCCGTTACTGATCTCTCCCGCAGTGGGTGCGGCCTCGGTCTGGATCACGCGTCGGTTTTTCGCCGGCTCCGAAGGCAGCGGTATTCCGCAGGTCATCGCGATGCTGCACGACGATGCCACGCTGGGTAAAACGCTGCTCACGCCGCGCATCGTCGTCGGTAAAATTGGGATATCTTTTCTCGCGATTCTGGGCGGATTCACGATCGGACGCGAAGGCCCGACCGTGCAGGTGGGTGCCTCGTTGATGTATCAGTTGCGTCGCTTCTACAAGCACTCCAATGCGGCACTCGAGCGTCAACTGGCACTCGCCGGTGCGGCAGCCGGTCTATCGGCGGCGTTCAACACGCCGCTCGCCGGCATCGTCTTTGCAATCGAGGAATTGACGCGCAGCTTCGAGCAACGTGCAAGCGGCGTCGTCATCACAGCGATCATCTTCGCCGGTATCGTCGCGCTGGGGCTGAACGGCAACTACACTTATTTCGGCACGATCTCGGTTCGTTCGGATTTTCCGAAGATCATGCTGGCTGCCATTGTGCTGACTGCGGTCGTGACCGGGATCGCCGGTGGCGGTTTTTGCTGGCTCATCATCAATAGCAAGCGCTGGATTCCTGAGCGGATTCAGGCGTTGCGCATGGAACGCCCGGTCGTGTTCGGCGCCGCATGCGGGCTGGTGCTTGCCGTCATCGGCTTGATCGCCGGGGGAACGAGCTTCGGTAGCGGCTATGCCGAAGCGCACGGCATCCTAGACAATCGTCAGACGCTGTCGCTTGCTTATCCGTTTCTTAAAATGGCGTCGATGATCGCCTCTTACCTGCCCGGCGTTCCTGGCGGTATCTTTGCGCCGTCGCTGGCGATTGGTGCCGGCTTCGGCAATCTGCTACATCAGGTGTTTGGCAGTTTATCGATCCCGATGCTGATCGCATTGGGTATGGTCGGCTATCTGGCAGCCGTCACCCAGGCCCCGATCACCGCCTTCGTCATCGTGATGGAGATGATCAACGGCCATGCATTGGTCATCTCATTAATGGCCACGTCATTGATTGCCAGCCGCGTCTCGAAATTGTTTGCGCCGCCGTTTTACGAAAGTCTATCGCGACGCTATGTGCCGCCGCCCACGCCACTGGAAGCGACGCCCGACACAGCGGAGCGCGCAACAACGGCAGCGAATGCAGAACATTCCGCTAAGCACGATTCAGCGTATTCGGCGGCAAGCGAGTCGGAAGATGCGGCCGAAAGTGAACCAGCGCACGTGGTAGGTCAGGCGGCAGCGCATGCGTCGCAGCAACCCGCAGAAAATCAGGTGGCAGACAGCGCGGCAGCACGAACCGAGCATGATGAAAACAGCGCGAACGCAGCAGACCATCGACAGGCTTGAAGGACAAGCCCGCTGATCCTTCAGGTCTGCGGAATCTCGATCTTCACTTCGAGCACTTCCAGATTGCCCTGCTGCTCGACGCTGACCTTGATGTCATCGTTACCGATCTTCACATACTTGCGAATCACCTCGACCAACTCTCGCTGCAATGCCGGCAAGTAATCTGCCGGCGGCCGGTCGCCGGCCCGCTCGTGCGCAATGATCAGTTGCAGTCGCTCTTTCGCGACCGCCGCGGTTTTCTTTTTCTCGCCCAGCAAAAAAGAAAGTAACGACATATCGGCCCCTTACTTATTGCCGAACAGGCGTTGCAGGAGGCCCGGCTTCGTGTAGTCCGTGAAGCGCAGTCCCTTCTCCTCACCCAGGAAACGGCTGACCACGTCCTTGTAGGCTTCGGATACGTCGCTGCCTTCGATATGCACCGCAGGCAGGCCTTGGTTCGATGCCTGCAACACCGACTCCGATTCCGGAATCACACCGATCAGCGGAATGCGCAGGATTTCCTGGATATCGCTGAGCGACAGCATTTCGCCGTCGTTCACACGCTTCGGGTTGTAACGCGTGATCAGCAGATGTTCCTTGACCGGATCCTTGCCTTCGATCGCGCGACGCGTTTTCGACGACAAAATGCCCAGGATACGATCGGAGTCGCGCACCGACGACACTTCCGGATTGGTCACCACCAGCGCTTCATCGGCGAAATACATCGCCATCAGCGCGCCTGATTCGATACCGGCGGGCGAGTCGCAGACGATGTAGTCGAACTTGAGATCGGTCAGATCCTTGATCACCTTTTCGACGCCTTCGAGCGTCAACGCATCCTTATCGCGCGTCTGCGACGCCGGCAGGATGAACAGGTTTTCGCATTTCTTGTCCTTGATCAACGCCTGGTTCAGGTTCGCTTCGCCCTGAATGACATTGATCAGGTCATAGACCACGCGACGCTCGCAGCCCATGATCAGATCGAGATTGCGCAGACCGACGTCGAAGTCGATCACGGCGGTCTTGTGTCCCCGAAGCGCCAGTCCCGACGCAAAGCTCGCGCTGGTCGTGGTCTTACCCACGCCGCCTTTGCCCGAAGTCACCACTATGATTTTTGCCATACGTTGCCACCTAACGGAATTTTTCGAGAATCAATTTTTTAACGTGGACGGCACCGTTTGCGGGGTGCTCGCCGGCCTGGACGTCCGTCCGGAATGCTATTACGTGAGCCTTAACGGCTCGAATATCAACTTTTCGTTTTCAAGGCGAATCTGCACCGACTTCCCAAGCACATCGGCAGCAAGGGGATTTTCGGTCGTACGGTAGATACCGGCGATCGAAATCAGTTCAGGTTCAAGACAGGTACAAAAAATTCGGGCGCCATGGTTGCCATGCACGCCTGCCAGCGCACGGCCGCGCAACGGTGCGTAGACATGGATATTACCTTCGGCGATGACTTCGGCACCATAACTGACCAAGCCCAGCACGACCAGATCACCCTCGGCATAAACACGCTGACCGGAACGAAGCGGCCGGTCGATCACAAGCGTTGGGCCTGAACCGATCGAGCTCACCAGATTGGGTGAAGCCAGTTGAACGATGGCATCGCCGCCGCGTTCGTCGACGGATTCGGTCGCGGCTGGCACACGGGCTGCGCTCGGTGGGGCCGCAGCGGACGATGCCGCGTCGTCC
>CAWUJR010000288.1:0-5325 GCA_963922375.1 uncultured Robbsia sp. | reverse complement strand
AGGCTCGATGGTCTCGGGGCTGTGTTCGCCCAGCCGCGAAAACGGCCGCGCCGGGCGACTTATTCAATCGTCATCGTTTGGCGCAATCGCAACGGGCGCGCACCTTGGGTGCGTTGCTCATCCCATTGGATGCGGCGTACACGATCCCGTTACGTCGCGCACCGGATGTGCGTGCGGCCTGCATCGAAACGTACGGTCCGATCGCGCCCGCCTCGCCATTGGCAAAAAACGTCGCCAGCGAATCCGGCTCCGTCGTGTCGCTGCGGGAGTTATTGGGACTGATCGGCGCGCACGAATGGCGCAAGAAAGGGGTCGACGTGCCCGCTGTCGGCGGCCGCATTCACCCGTACTACGGCGTGTTCTCGCCGGTGCGTGGCGAATATATCGATCTGGTGGCCAGTGCGCCATTGCCCGCGACCACGTTGGCCTTCGATATCGGCACCGGGACAGGGGTGTTGGCGGCGGTCCTCGCGCGCCGGGGTGTCGAGCATATCGTCGCCACCGATCGGGATCCGCGGGCGCTGGCATGTGCGCGCGAGAACCTGCAGCGTCTGGGCCTCGGCGCGTGCGTGAAGGTCATCGATGCTGATCTGTTTCCCGCCGGCAAAGCCCCGCTGATCGTCTGTAATCCGCCGTGGGTGCCGGCGCGACCGAGTTCGCCGATCGAATCCGCCGTCTTTGATCCTGATAGCCGTATGTTGCTCGGGTTTTTAGGCGGTCTGGCGGCCCATCTGGAACCTGGCGGCGAAGGCTGGCTGATTTTGTCCGACTTCGCCGAGCATCTTGGGCTGCGAACCCGCGCCGAATTGGACGGTGCGATTGCCGCAGGCGGCCTGAAAGTGATCGATCGGATCGACATCAAGCCGGTGCATCCTCGGGCTGCCGATCGGACCGACCCGTTGCACCGCGCCCGCGCCGCCGAGATCACCTCGCTTTGGCGATTAACGTTGGCGTGATCGCAGATACGCCGATGCGCCTTCGCCGGCTTGTCGGCCCGTGGCCAGGCACGCGGTCAGCAGATAGCCGCCGGTAGGCGCTTCCCAGTCGATCATTTCGCCTGCGCAGAACACGCCAGGCAACGAGCGGATCATCAACTGCGGGTCGAGTGCATCGAATGCCACGCCGCCGGCGCTGCTGATCGCCTCGGCAATGGGGCGAGGGCGCAATACGCGCAGCGGCAACGCTTTGATCGCTGCCGCGAGTCGCACGGGATCGGCGATCCTATCTTTCGGCAAACATTCGTACAGCAATGCCGCTTTCGCGCCGCTCAGTCCGAGCGTGCTACTGAGATGACTCGACAGCGAACGCTTGCCGCGCGGATGCATGACCGCCTCGGCGACACGGTGCGGGGCGTGTCCGGGCAACAGGTCGAGATGGATTGACGCCGTGCCGTCCCGATGGATCAATCGCCGCACAGCAGCCGACATCGCATAGATGAGGCCGCCCTCGATGCCCGTGTCGGTCAGCATGCATTCGCCCTGGCGATAAAGGCGGCTTTCCGCATTCCCAGGCGTCAGGCTCGCCACCGATAGTCCCACGTTCTTCAGTGCCTGCCCCGCGAAGCGCGACACGAAGAATGGGGTCCAATCCACATCGAAGCCGCAATTTGCCGATTCGAAGTCGACAATCGGCACACGCTTGTCGCGTAACAGTGGCACCCACGCGGCATCGCTTCCCAGGCGCGGCCAACTCGCGCCGCCGAGCGCCAACACCACTGCATCGCAATGATGTTCAATCAGACCGAAGGCCGCGTTGGCCGCGCCAGGCATATTGAGCCCGACCGCAGCGATGTTGGCCTCGTGGTTGTCTGGGGTGGCGCTGGTGACCGTGGCTTTGCCCGCGACGGCAGCCGCCCCCGTTGTCGCGGTTGTTGTTGCCGCGTTCGCCGTGTTCGCGAAGCGCAGGGTAATCCGGGCGGCGAGCGGTGCGGGACGTGCTTCGTCGTGGCTTCCCTCTGCGGCGTCCGCTGCTTCCCGTCGCGCTTCAGGTGCAGCCTCACCTTCGTCCCATCCCACCCATTTGTGTCGCATATGGAAACGCACGCCCGCTTCGCGCAGCCGATGTAGCCAGGCCCGTAGCATCGGCGCGGCCTTCATATCGGTCGGAAAGACCCGTCCCGAGGTGCCGACGAAGGTGTCGACACCCAGCGCGTGCACCCATTCGCGTAGCGTTTCCGGAGAGAACGCATCGATTGAGGGCGTCAGGCGTTCGCATTGTGCGTCATAGCGCGTCAAAAAATCCGCATACGCTTCCGAATGCGTCAGGTTCATGCCGCCCTTGCCTGCCATCAGGAATTTGCGTCCCGCCGATGGCATCGCATCGAACACATCGACCGCAATGCCGTGCGCTGCGAGTCGTTCCGCTGCCATCAGGCCCGCCGGTCCGGCACCGATGACCGCGACGCGTTGGCGGTCGTTGTTCGGATCGTCGAAAGAGGCGGGCAGCAACGACATGGGCATACGGCTCGAAACAGAGGAAAAGAAAGGGAAGGCAATGGCCGCATTGGCGAACGGCGAATACACAGGGTGCCGACGCGCACGCGCACGCGCACGCGCACGCGCACGCGCATTTTTGCATTCGCAGGCATTTGGAGCAAATTCTTGATGCCCCTAAACCCGTCAGGGAGTAGGGAGAAAACGTGTCGCGCGTAATCGGTCTACCATCAATTGAACGGTTCTCAGAATGCCCCGGCAGATTGATACGGCTGAACTGTCCCGGCGTCAAGCAAGCGCCGAAGGCATGGCTCTCCGCGTCGACCCGCACCGAACGGGCCTTTCCACTGCTCTACCAAGCGAGGTTTCTTATGGCTTATACCCTTCCTCCTCTCCCGTATGCCTATGACGCACTCGAGCCGCATATCGATGCGCAAACCATGGAGATCCACTATACGAAGCACCATCAGACGTATGTCAACGGCTTGAATAGTGCCGTCGAGGGCACCGATCTCGGATCGCAGTCGGTGGAGTCGCTGGTGAGCAAGCTCGATACGTTGCCAGAAAAGGTGCGCCCCGCCGTCCGCAATCACGGTGGCGGTCATGCGAACCATTCGCTGTTCTGGACCGTCATGTCGAAGAGCGGTGGCGGGACGCCCAAAGCCAGCGTTGCCGATGCGATCGACAACCAGCTCGGCGGTTTCGAAGCATTCAAGGATCATTTCACTCGCGCGGCGCTGACGCGCTTCGGCAGCGGTTGGGCCTGGCTCAGCGTGACGCCGGAGAAGAAGCTGGTTGTCGAGAGTTCTGCTAACCAGGATAGTCCGCTGTCGCATGGCAACACCCCGATCCTGGGCCTGGATGTCTGGGAGCATGCGTATTACCTGCGTTACCAAAGCCGTCGCCCGGAATACATCGCCGCATTCTTCAACGTGATCGATTGGGATGAAGTCGAGCGTCGTTATAAGGCGGCGATTGCTTAACGCCGGACGCGCGTCAGCCGACCGCCAGCGTCGGCGTCGCTTGTGGCCAAACATCGATCCCGTGTGGGTCGATCGTTAGATGAACCGTGTCGTCGATTGCGTATGCGGGATGGTCTCGCACCGATAGGCGCGTTGCCGCAAAGCGCAGTGTGAGATAAGGACGGCCGTCGACCAACGTTCGGTCGTCAATCTCCGCAGGATAGCCCGCTTGCCGTTCGGATCCGGCGGGCGGCGATGGGTTGGCTGCAATGGTCACCGCATCTGGATGGATACGCCACATCACGGGCGTTCCGCTCGATGGGCCGTCCAACGCGTCGGTCTCTCGAGAGACGGAAAAGGCGGATGCCGATAGCTCCATGGAAAGACCATTTTCCAATCGCAACCACCATTTTCCACCGATCTCGTGCGCGGTCCCGACGCCGACATTGGTCAGGCCCAGCAGTTCAGCCACTTTGGCGTTGGCCGGATGAGCGAAAACCTCATGGGTCGCGCCGTGTTGCAACGGGCGACCATTATCGAGCACCAGGATCTCATCCGACAGCAATGCGGCCTCGTCCGGATCATGCGTGACCAGAATGGTCGTCGCATCGATTTCCCGTTGCAACCGACGCAAACTGGTTCGCAATTGCTTGCGGCGCGGCGTGTCCAGTGCCGAGAACGGTTCGTCCAACAGAATCAACGAGCACGGCCGAGCAAGCGCTCGCACGATCGCAACGCGCTGGCGTTGGCCGATAGAGAGTGTTGATGGAAACCGGCTTTCCAGCGGCACCAACCCCAGATGAGCGGACCAATACCGGGCGCTAGTCATGTTGGCGTCGCATGCGAACATCCATTGCTCGAGCACGGTTTTGTGCGGAAAAAGCCCGAAATCCTGAGGAACGTAAGCGATATGTCGTGCCTCGGCCGCGAGCCGAGAGTAGTCGCGTCCGTGCAGCGAAAAGTGGCTTGCACGTGCATCGACATCGACATCGACATCGTCCAGACCCGCTAACAGGCGGAGCGTCATCGACTTCCCCGATCCTGACTCCCCCAGGATGGCGAGTCGTTTGGCAGTAGGGGCCCACGCGATGCTGAGCGTAAAGTCGGCCAGCGTTTTCCGAAACGCAAACGACAGCGTTGGGCGATGGATCGAGGGCGGCGTCCGACCGGCGACAGCAGCCGGATGACCGGCGGGTGCCATGGGATTGCATGCTGCAGTCGGGCGGTTCACATGATCCGATTCCGGCGCGGCGATGGACACAAAATCGGGCGTGGCAGCCAGAGGGACGAGGCGGCGGTTCGTCCAAGGCGTGAGTCGTGCCGATGCTGCCGTCAACAGCGCCACCAATAGTGCGATACCCAGGGTCGGCGCAACGATTGGGATCATCGCCGGCAATCCCTGGCTACCAAACGCGATGTAGGTATAAACCGGCAACGAGTATGGGTGGTAGGCGACCATGACGGTCGCGCCGAACTCGCCGAACGCCCGCAGCCACGACAGCAGTAACCCCGCCCGGATGGCGGGCCAGCCGAGCGGCAGCGCGACCTTGAAGAACCGGGCGTATGCATGGTGCCCGAGCGTGGCTGCCACGTCTTCCAAGATTGGGTCGACGCCTGAAAACGCCGAGCGGGCCGCGACGATCAGGAAAGGTGACGCCACGAAGATACCGGCCAACAGGACACCAGTGAAAGAATCGGTCAGCGATCCCCCGCTCAACCGGCCGATAGTGCTGTAAGGGCCGATCAGAAAAAGCAGCAAGATACCGCTCGTCAACGGCGGCAGCGCGAGCGGTAACTGAACGAGAAAGCCGATAACGGACGCGACGCGACCGGGGCGTCGCGCAAGCCAATAGCCCAAAGGAATACCGCCGATCGCCATCATGGCGCTCGCGAGTGTCGCGCTGGCGGCGGACACCTCGGCGGCGGCGCCC
>CAWUJR010000287.1:0-5343 GCA_963922375.1 uncultured Robbsia sp. | reverse complement strand
GGCCAGGCAGTCGATGAAGGCCAGGCAGTCGATGAAGGCGAGCCGCGGGATACCAGCGAGCTCGTCGACGCGCGCGAACCGCCCGAAAAGTCTTTCATCAAGGAGGTCGCAACGCTGTCCCACGGCGTCCGAACGGATCGCGTGCAGACTTTAGGCGCAATGACCGGTACGCATCCGCAGCCCCGTCCCTATACGATGATCGACGGTGTGCCGATCGTCTATGCTCCGTCCGAAGGGCCGCTGCCTGCCCGTTGGCGGCGGATGCCGTTGACCGACTACGCGGAGCAGGTGTCGTTACCCGAGGGGGGTAAAAACGGACAGCGATTCCGCGTCTTCGGCGTCGACTTTATCCAGCTGGACGGACTTGCTTGCCCTTTCTATGCCGCGATGCCCGGTAGCGAATTTGTCATTAGCGTGTCGCACCCCCGATTACCACCTTTGCCGCTAGAACGAAGCGGCGCGGTGCGCTTGCTAAGGGAGCCGTCTCTACAGCCGATACGTGGCATCCCGATTTATTCAGGCGAAGATGGCTTCATTCGCGTGAACAACAAAAGGTATGTGCTCTATGGGCAGATTGTGGTTGAAGCGGCTCGACCGCAACTGATCGGCGAGGTGCAGATAGAGCAAAACGCGATCTGCATCGATTCAGTACTAAGGGCACCGGATGCCAGTGGTCTGATTCGTACCCCTTCGGGGATGACGGTGGTCGAAGGGGGAGGCGGTTACTATCGGGTGAAGGAAAGTACGATATCAGGGGAATACGATTTGCTTGATCCTCAAGGCGAACCAGTCAGTGTTCGGCTGAAGTACGACCCTATGTCGCGACGTTGGTCCATCAGCTCGGATTTGCGCGACGCCCCGTTGATTCGTCAAGGGTCGCAAGACAGTTTGGATATTTACCGGAAGAAATTGGAGTGGTCGTTTTTTCTGCTTCAGCGTCCCAAGCTGCACAAAGCCGTCTCCTTCGCGCTGGAACAACTCCGCGCTTACAACCTCTTTCGGCCTAATCGTTTATCGCCACGCGCACCCGGCACGAGGTGGACGGCGAATATCTATGAAGTGCGAGATTTAATTCGCTCTTATCTGGCGCCGTATCCGGAATGGGAAGGGATGAGCGTCAGAGAGAAGCAGCGGTTGGCGTCGTTGGCAACGTGGGAATCTTTCACGGACTATAAGAACTGGTACTGGGCGTCCGGCTCGCAGGCATTTTGCTCAGAAATGCTAGATATCGCGCGCGTCGCGATAAGTGACAGCGGGATAGGCTATCAACGTCTGCTGCAGATCGTGTTCCAGGAGTTGCCGGGCAGCGGTCGCAACCATGTGGCCATGCTCTACGCGGATGATCCGAGCACGTTCGAAAGGTTCGGTGAGATCGATGTGCCGACGGAACGCGCGACATTATCTTGGTTGGACCAGACCGCATTTGCCGATTGGTTGTTAGCGCATCGCGAGACGGTCGCGATCATCGATCCCTGGGGACCGGAAAAGATGAACGACTTCAGTTCGAGCACCCATCGCAGCGAGGTCGAACTGAAGCTCAAGGTCAATTTGCGGGAGGCCAAGTTCAACATGGATGGGCCGTTACGCTACCGTGTGGGTGCATTGGTACCGTCCCGCGAGACGAAGGCCGGTCAGCGCGTCGCCGCCGTCGCGTCGAAGAATGTGCGCGGTGACAAAAAAGCTCCCTGCGCGTTGTTGGACGGGTGTCTTCGATAGCCAGTACGCCAGCCACCCGCAGCGCCAGTGGCGATGTCGTTACTCTGGGCGTCTGTGCCGGCCGTTTGACGTGGAGGTCATGCCGGCAGGCATTGATTTAGCGATTTTTGCAATCAACGATTTTCCTAGATTTAATAATGGTGTGGATGCCACTTGTTTAGTATACCTTAATGGAGACCATCATGTTTCATGCGATTGGATTGCCGAATGCCGTTGCCGGCTTGCCCGTCCCAGCGTTTCAAACGCACGGCCCGCCGCCCCCGCCGTCCCCGTCCTCATTCGCCGATCCACTGATGGATCCGGATCGGCCTTTGGCACGAGCGATACAGCGGCTTTCGCTCATTGGTGTTCATCACGCGCCGCATGTCGTCGCGTGTGCACGTGCTCGCCGGGATGCCGCATCTTGGGGCGGTGATGACGATGCATCGCCGCCATCGTCTGCCGTCGCGGTATCGGTTGACGCCGTGCACACCTCAACCGTCATGCCGATGGACGACGTGCGTATCGAGCCGCTGTCGGCTTCCCGGTTTACCGCGGATATCGGCTTGACACCGCTCCAGAACGCGTTAGGACGATGTGCGAATCCCTTTGCCAGTCTGGCGCAGGATGTGATGCAAATCTATGCGATCGCAGCGGACCGGTCGCTATCGACAAACACGAAAGCGTTTCTGGATCTGTTCGGCCAACTATTGGATACCGTCAGCGGCGTCGAACCCAGGCTTGCACTGACGCGCAGCTTATGCCAGGCAAGTGAACGGGCGATCCAAGTCATTCATGGCGCAGCGCCTGAAGCCGCGGACATTACGCATATGGCGGAAACCTGGCGAGCAGTGGGCGCATATAAAGCGCTCCAAGCGCGTGCCCACTCGCGTTTCGGTCCGCGTCCCCGTGCCGAGGCAACTCGGTCTGGCATCAACGTCAATCAATATGCCGATCTGATTTGGTTCGAACGTGACATGACGAGCATCGTCGAACCGGACCTCGAAGAAGCGCGAAACAGCGAAGGCAGCCGTCGCCGTACCCGAAATGATCTACCACGACGCTACGCTTCTGCCGGTGGCGTGCCCATACAGTTTGTGTCGGCAGATCAGACCGGAAATGGTGCGTCAGGGTGGGTGCCGGTGCCGTTGACACGCTACGCGGTCCATATCGCAGAAAAGCCGGCTGAGGACGGGCGCCTGTTCGAAGTGTCCGGACACCCTTATCTGACCCTCAACGGCAACGTCTATCCGGTCCAACGCGCGTGGCAGCCCTGGGAATTCATTTATAGCGTGTCGGATCCACGATTGCCGCCGCTGCCATTGATGCGTCATGGTAGCAAGCGGGCATTGCGCTCGCACGGCATGCATCCCGTCGACGGCGTGGATGCCGCGCCCGCGAGCGACGGCTTCGTGAGAGTGAATAATAAGAAGTATATCGTTCTGAACAACGCCACGGTCGAGGTCGCGCGGGCGAGCGTGATCGGTGAGGGGTGGAGCGGAGAACGCGCGGTCGCGATAGACGATCCGTTGGGCGCGCCGGACGCCTACGGCATCATTCATAGCGACCGCCTCGGGCCGTTGGTGGAAGGTCGCACGGGCTACTATCGGGTGGGTATCGACGCGCCGCTTGGCAGTGGCGTGCATCTCATGAACGATGACCGCTCCCGGCAACCGGCGCGAATGCATTACGACATCGCGTTGCAGCGATGGTCGGTCGAGGTAGCGGCGCCCGCAGCGTCACCGTGCCGGAGGGAAGCGGGTGCCGTTCCCGGCATCTATCAAGACAGTCTGGACGACTTGCCCTTTCTCAAACAACGACCTGCCCTTAAATACGCGATTTCCGAGAGTTTGTTGGATTTGAAGGCACACTATCTGTTCAGAGGATTCGATATTCCTGATCCGATGAATGCACCGGCCGATGTGGCTAAAGCAGACAAAGCGGGTGAGATCGACCAGGCGATGTCCGATCGGTGGGCAGCGCTGGTGGGTTGGGAGCAACTGAGCGTGCGACAAAAGCAGCAGCTTGCTGCGCGGATCACGGCAGACGTTTATCGTGACCATCAGATGGGGCGCAAAGAAGCGGATGATGCGGCATTTTGTTCTCGGAGGCTCGATTTGATGAGCGCTGAAATGCAACGCTATCTCCACGGCCAGCGACACCTCATGCAGATCAGCTTCATTGCCGACCGCCAAGGCGGCCCGACGCATTCGGTATTGCTCTACGCCGACGACCCGGGGCTCTTTCGGCATTTCGGGCAGGTGAATGCCGCCCGTGGCGATGTCAGTAGAGTCGATCCGATGACACGCGCTGGGTTCACACAATTGCTGTTCGATCACCGCGAACGCGTGGCCATCATCGATCCCGCGGGACCACAAGCCGTCGGTGATTTCGCGCGGGAACGGGCGTTGACTGGCGTCGAACGGGTACTTGAAGACATGCTGCGTGCCGCCGATTTTGACGTCGGTCCGAATGTCGCATATCGCATCAGCGCACGCATCCCGACGCCGGAAACAGTGGTCCCGGATCAAGGACCCCATTTCGCGGGGGCGACCTTCGCCGAAGACACGGCACTCGGTCAACGGGACGGTCTCGATGTGCGAATCGTCCCAGCAATTCGATAGGCATAGAATGAGTTTGTAAATGGAACGTTTCTCATGTCAGTTGGGCCCGGTGATACTGTTTGGAGTGTAGGATGGCTAATGAAATGGGAGGGGCTGTATCGCTTGCTCCGTTCGCTTGCACTTCCAGGCCGCTGCAGAATGGATCATCTCCATCCGTTCATCGGTTGGCGAATGATTTTCGGCGATCGGACAATCGCTTGCTGAACAGGTTGGATTGGTTGGTTCGCTTGCCGGTCATCGAGGATCGAGCGTGGGGGGCGCGCCCAAGCACCGTGATCGACGCCGCGTGCCGGATCAATCGTCTGAGCGGGACCTTGGCACCAGCGTCCCGCCTCCCGATGCGATGCTTGACGACGCGAAGATCCAAGCCCTACCGCGCCTCTCGTTTGTCATCGCGTTGGAGAGGAATAGTCTTGAATCGACGTTGAATCGATGCGCCGGCCCGTTTTCCGGGCTTGTACAAGATGCTGAGCTGCTTTACTCCGTATCGACCGATCGCCGGTTTTCGCCGAAGGCGCGGGACTATTTTCAGCTAGCCGGCCAGGTAATGGATCTCGCGAGTGGTTTGCTTCCGAATCTTGGGCTGGTCCGAGGGGTATGCAGCATCGGCTCCCGCGCGCAGCAGATTCTGCGGGGCAGCCCGCCGACCGAGGATGATGTGCTCGGCCTGACGTTCATGTTGCAAGGAATGAACGGCTATCGAGCGCGTCATCCGTCGCAGATCGCGCGCGCGTCCTATCCGATGCGACGAACGGCACTCACGCCGATGTCACCCGGCGGCGCGTCGCGCATGAGGCTGACGCCATTGACGAGCCGGCTATGGTACGGTCGGGGACCGATTCGGCAGAAAGGTCGCAAAGCCGCGATATGGCCGCAGAAAAACCGCGCCGATATCGGCAGCGGTACGCGCCGCACGGCACCGGGGGCGGTATCGCAGCGCGACGATACGCCCGGTCCTGCGGCCACTTTCGAGCTGCGATACGAGCAGCCAGCGGACGTGGAGCTTCGAGCCGATGTGCCCGAG
>CAWUJR010000286.1:0-5344 GCA_963922375.1 uncultured Robbsia sp. | reverse complement strand
GGCCGCACCTGCCGCCGCCGGGGAACCCGGCGACGCACTATCCGGCAACGCGCCCGACGGTGCGTGTGAAGCATGCGCTTCATTCATCGCCGATCCCCTGCTTTCAGAAAGTCCCAAAAAGGCGACGCTATCAAGACTGCGACGGATCCAGCATGGTTTTTACATACGCCGAGTCATACAGCTCGCGCAGCCAATCCGCATACGCCTGCTCCGACTTGCGGGTGCCTACCGCCTGACGTGCGGTGTCCTGCTGCGCGGCCGGCGACGCATCCACTTCGCGACGTGCCTGCACCATGATCAAGTGATAACCGTACTGTGAGCGCACCGGATTGCTGATCTCGCCCGGTTGCAACTGATCCATCGCCCGTTCGAATTCCGGCACCGTCTGTCCGGGACTGATCCAGCCCAGATCGCCGCCCTGAGCGGCCGAACCGTCCTGCGAGTTCGTGCGTGCATATTCGGCGAAGGTGCCCTTGCCGGCCTGGATATCGGCCTTGATCACCTGCAGCTTGTGCATCACATCGCCTTCGGCATCGCCCTCGCCTACCCGCATCAGAATGTGACTGACGTGCGTTTGCGTGATCTTGTCCGATGCATTGCGCGCCGGTCGGCGTTCGACCAGGCGGAGCACCTGCCATCCGTCGGCCGTACGGATCGGCTTCGGCGCGACTTGTCCCGGTGCGATCGACGCGGCGGCATCGATATAATCCTTCGGCAAATCGGACTGCGCGACGAAACCTAAATCGCCGCCCGATTTGGCATCGCTCGCGTCCGAGTGCGACTTCGCCAGCTTCGCGAAGTTGTCGCCGTCGTGCGCGTCCTTGATAAAGCCTTCGGCCCGCTGTTCGGCGGCTTGCACATCGGCGGCCGGCGCATTGGCCGGCACGGCGACCAGCAAATGTTGCAGATGCAGATCGGGCGGTGCCAACGACACGCCATGCTGGCTGGCGATATAGTTGGCGATCTCCGCATCGGACACGGTGATCTTGCTGTCGACATCGCGTCGACGCAGCTCGGAGAGCGTCATTTCATCGCGCGCGTCGTCGCGGAAAGTCGACCAGGGCACCCCTTGCGCTTCGATCTGCGCACGGAATTGGTCCAACGGCATGCCGTTCGCGGCCGCGAGACGCTGGAGCGTCTGACCCACTGCCTCATCGCTGATCTGGATGCCTTCCTGATCCGCGTGCTGCAACTGGATCTCGGTCATGATCATCTGCTGCAGGACTTGCTTACGCAATTCGTCGTCCGGCGGGATCTGCGCGCCGCTCCGGCCCTGGAGCCGATGCTTGACCATATCCACCCGCCGGTCCAACTGGCGCTCGGTGATCACCCCGTTGTCGACGATCGCGACGATGCGGTCGACCTGCGTGCCGTTATCGGCAGCCAGCGACGCGCCGGACTGCGCCGCCGTGCCCGACAACGCCTGGGCCATGGCGGGCGATGCGAACATCATCGCACCGGAGAGAATCGATGCGGAGGCCAGAACGGCCAATCGTACAGTCTTAACCATTGCCAACAGAGACTCCTTCGGGTTACGGCGCGCGGCAAAAATGCCGACAGTATCACTCATGTCAGTCGTAATTGGAAAAACGCGATAGCGGCGCAGCGGGCGGCGGCGGCGGAACATAGCCGGGAACGCTCGAACGGAAGGCGGTAACCAGACCATTGTCGACGTTGGCAAAGCCCTTCAACGTCAACTGCGCGAGGAAGCGGGTCCCCGTCGCCGGCTGACCGGTCGTCGTGATCCCGTTCGCATAACGCTGGATCGCCACCCCAAAAATCCAGCAAGGAGCGTTGTACTGGAAACCCACCATGCCGTCGACCAGTCGATGCGAATCGAATGCATAGTTGACCCGGCCCACCGCATAGACATTGCGCAGCAGCGGCCACTGCGCCGACATCACCACCTGCTTGATTTCGTTCGTCGTGTACGCGGCGTCGGAATCGGTCAACTCGGCCGTGGCACGGGTATAACGATAGGCCAGGTTGATCACCTTGCGATCTTCCGGGCTCCAGGCGAAACCCACGTTCAGCCGGTCGATCTTGCCCGAGCCCTGGTTGTACTGAAACGCGTTCTGCGTCGCAAACGTATCCAGGATCTTGAGCGAGGCACCCAGAATCATGTCGGAGCGCGCGGTGCTGATCGTCGTCATATTCGGCATGGTTGCCTGCTGATCGACGAAGTAATACTGCTGCGCGAGCACGAAGCGGGCACGCTCGTCACCGGAGGACGATTTGATGAACCGTGACGTCACGGCCGCAGTCAAGCGGCTGCCATCGGCGATGCGGTCGTTGCCGACGAACGTGTTCGTCGTGAAGATTTCGGCCAGACCGAAGTCCGACTGCGCGGTGTCGAATACCGGAATGTCCGACTGGTTTCGATACGGCGTATAGCTGTAGAACAGGCGCGGCTCGAGCGTTTGAATATAGTCGCTGCCGAACAGGCTCAGATGCCGGTCGTACTTCAGGCCGCTGTCCAGGCTCAGCGTCGGGATCGCCACGCTCAGATTGTGCGACGGCAGCGATTGCGGCTCGGACGAATCGATTGTCGACGGTACGCGCGTCAGGTTATACGACGCCAGGTGATATTCCACCTTCGGGATAATGAACCAGCCCGGGCGTACGATCGGATAGCTGATGTACGGATTCAGGTACGCGCGATCGCCTTCCGGCATCGTCGCTTCGGTCGACTGGAAGCGCGTGAAATCGGCCTCGGCACCGAAGTCGAAACCGCCGATGTCGTACTTGTTGTAGTTGACATTCAGTTCCGGTTCGCGCGAATACGGCGGCGTCGCGGACTGCAGCACCTGCCAACGTTGTACACGCGCCAACACCGACCATGGCCCATTATTGAAAGTCAGCCCGGCTTCCTGTTGGAACAGCAGCTGCGCACCGTTGTACACGATGTTTTCGCTATTCGACAGGTCGGTCGTATAGGTGTTGTCCGACACCCGGTTGTAGTTCACATACCCGCCAAAACCGCCACCGAAATTCTGCGAGTGCTGGAAATAGATCGCATAGCGATTATTCAGCTTCGCGACCGAGTCATGCGGCATGTATTCGAGGGTCAACGTCCCTGCGTACGTCGTGCCCAGATAACGGTAATCGGCGCCCAGGAACGGACCGCGTCGCTCCATGATCCGAGGCCGCAACGTCAAGTCGCGGTTCGGCGCCAGATTGAAATAATACGGAATCGTGAAGTCGACGCCGCTCGTCGAATTGATGCTGAATGTCGGCGGCAACAAACCGGACTGCCGGTCGTTCGACAACGGGAATGTCAAATACGGGCTCGCGAAGATCGGTACGCCCTGAAAAAACAGCACGCCGTTGATGGCGGTGCCGCTGTTGTCACCCTGATCCATCACGAACCGGCTGGCCCGTACATACCACGCCGGATTCGCACAATCGCAGGCCGAATAGGTGCCGCGCGTGATCTTCGTGCGGTCTTCATCGACCAGGTCGACACGCTCGGCCTTGCCGCCCGCGCCGGTGTCGCCAAAGCGATAGGTCGGACTCAGCATATAGCCGACACGCGCCTCTACGTGCAATTGGGCCCGCGGACCGACGAACAAATTACCGTGCTCGTTGATGCGCACATGGCCATAGCCATCGGCGACATCGGTATCGGCGTTGTAGTGGAGCTTGTCGGCCCGGATGATCGTTGCATAGCGGCGCAACTCGGCATTGCCGGTCAGCGTCGTCTGGCTCAGGCCGTCGGTCGCGGCGCTGTCGCCGAGTGTGAACGTGCCTGGCGTCTGCCCGGGCGGTATCTGGCGCTCGACGATCTGCGGCGCTAGGCTGAACCCCCAGTCGGCATCGAGCGGCACCGCGCGGGCGGCGGCACCGGACAATTGGGCGAACCCTGTCACAGGCGCAGCGCAGCCTACGGCCAATAGCGCAATGACCACCCGCTTTTTCCGAAGCGGCGGGCAGAGAGGCGGATACGATTTTTTAGACAGTCTGGGCGGCATGAATACAAGAGGCGCTTCGACCGGCGCGCCTTTCGCGCCCAAAAACAGGCACGACGGGTGCGGCTCGGACAGTCAGGGTTCGGACGGGGTGTTCGAATTCGTGGGGTATTATATGGCAATCCATCCGCTGCTCCTGCCGAATGCGCCGCTTTACTTGCAGAATGATGCACAACGACGCACAAATGACCTCAGACGCCTCTTCTTCTCCCGACCTCCGCCTCGCCCAACTGACTGAATGGCTAGCCGCCCTCGGTACCGGCACCGGTCCCGCCGATTCGATTCCACCGTTGGATCTCTCCACGCTGGCGATCGCATCGTCCGATGCGGGTTTTCGGCGCTATTTTCGTCTGTCGACGCGTGCCGCCGCATCGCCCGCAGCAACCGCATCGCTCATTGCAATGGATGCCCCGCCGCCCGAGAAATCCCGCGAGTTCGTTCATATTCAACAATTGCTGCGCGCTGCCGGGCTGCATGTGCCGACGATCCTCGCCGCCGATGTCGACCGGGGCTTCATGCTGCTGTCCGACCTCGGCACGACCGCTTACATCGATGTGCTGTCCCCCTCCGATGAAGCGGCCGCCCGCCCGCTGATGCGCGATGCGTTACGGCAACTGATCCAGTGGCAGCGCGCGACACAACCGAACGTGTTGCCTGCATACGACGAAGCGCTGCTGCGACGCGAACTCGATCTCTTTCCCGAGTGGTTTATCGGACGACATTTGGGTCGCACGCTCGAAGCCGCTGAGCACGATGGGCTGGAGAGCGTATTCCGCCTGTTGATCGACAATGCGCTCGCGCAGCCGCAATTTTTCGTCCACCGCGATTTCATGCCGCGCAATCTGATGGTCTGCCCGCCGTCGCCTGCCGTGCTGGATTTTCAGGATGCGGTGATCGGTCCGGCGACGTATGACGTCGTGTCGCTTTTCCGCGACGCATTCATTAGCTGGGAAGAAAGCTTCGAACTCGACGGCGTCGCCTGGTATTGGGGTCAGGCAAAAGCCGCCGGCCTGCCGGTCCGCACGGATTTCGCCGAGTATTACCGCGAGTGGGAGTGGACCGGCCTGCAGCGCCATCTGAAGATTCTGGGCCTCTTCGCCCGACTCAACTACCGCGACGGCAAGCCTCGATATCTCGCCGATACGCCGCGCTTTCTCGCGTATGCGAGCAAGGTCGCGCATCGCTACCGGGAGCTGCGGCCGCTCGCACGTCTGCTCACGAAGCTCGAAGATCGCCCCGAAACCGTTGGTTATACGTTTTAAATCTATGCATACCGCGATGATCTTCGCCGCAGGTCGCGGCGAACGCATGCGTCCGTTGACCGACCGCACGCCGAAACCGCTGCTGGAAGTGGGCGGCCAACCGTTGATCGTCTG